>NZ_JARIXR010000042.1:0-40126 GCF_029269205.1 Pseudomonas sp. 1912-s
AGACGCTTTTGGAGTTTGAGTACGGGCCGGACGATTTAAAGGCCAAGGTTTATCACAGTCGATTTAAGTTTCAGAAGCGCTACTTCAGGATCGCCAAAGGCCTGGCTGGACATCACGTTGCACTACGTCCGAACACTGAAAGTGACGGGCTGTTTGATGTCTATTTCTGCCATCACTTTTTGCGAACGATCGACGTGAAGCAGCCTGATTACGGTTCATAATGTGTCAACCATGTCCCCGTACATGTGTCCACCATGTGTCCGGTCCGTACAGGCTTTTCAAAAGTGACCCGCTGTAAGAGCGGAACCCATACCAGCCGTTACAAAAATAACGGATATGTACACCCCAGCCCCCCCAACCCCCCACATTGCACCCACGCCCCAGAGCCGATAGTCTTGCAAACTGTTACCAACAACCCAATGCCCCAGCACTCCCGGGACCATTGGGTAAAAGGAGAGGTTTGTGAACATCGGACAGTTCGCCTTTCAACGCCAGGTTGAAACTCTATATGTCGACCACAACGGCTGGCTACGTACCGTATTGCGACGCAAGCTGGGCAACGCGTTCGACGCCGCCGACCTGGCCCACGACGTCTACCTGCAACTCATGCGCAAGGGCCAACTGCCGCCCACCGGCGAGTCCCGGCGTCATCTCACTCAGATCGCCAACGGCCTGGTCATCGATCTCTACCGGCGCCGCCAGATCGAATCCGCCTATCTGCAAGCCCTGGCCCTCTTGCCCGAACCCTCGGCACCGGACGAAGAAACCCGAGCCCTGGCCATCGAGGCCCTGATCGAAATCGACGCCGCCCTGCACAGCCTGCCACCCAAGGCGCGCCAGGCCCTGTTGCTGTGCAAGCTCGACGGCCTGAGCTACCGCGAGATCGCCGCCGAGTTACAGGTCTCCGTCTCGTCGGTGGAAAAATACATCGCCGCCGGCCTGATGGCCTGCTACCAGACCCTGCACGGCTGACCCGCCGCGATGTCGACCGAGCAGCCCATCTCCCCGGATATCATCGAACGCGCCACCGCCTGGATGGCGCGCCTCTGGGCCGACGACGCCAGTGAGGCGGACCACGCCAACTGCCTGAGCTGGCGTGCCGAACACCCCCATCACGAACTGGCCTGGACGCGCCTGCTGGGCTTCGAGCAAAAACTTCACAGCGTGCCCGCCTCGGTAGCCAAACACAGCCTGGCCGAACCCGACGCCCCTGACGCCCTCAATCGTCGGAGTACCCTGCGGCTGCTCGGCCTGCTGGTCGCGGCGGGCGGCCTTACCTACGGCGTGCGCCGCACCGACGCCTGGCAACTGGCAAGCGCCGGCCATAGCACGGCCACTGGTGAAGTTCGCGAAGTCGCATTGCCCGACGGCACCCGCGTGGTGCTGGCGTCCGCCTCGGCGATTGACGTGCAGTTCGACGACCATCAGCGCCTGGTGCTGCTGCGGGCCGGCGAGGTGTTCATCACTACCGCGCCGTCACCCCGGCCGTTTCGGGTACAGACGCGCCAGGGCGTGCTTCAGGCCCTGGGCACACGTTTCAGCGTGCGCCAATGCGATGACAGCTGCCAGGTGGCGGTGCTGGAAGGCGCCGTGCACGTCCAGCCCGCGCACGGCGCCGGTGTGCGGGTGGAGGCCGGCCAGGGCACGACGATCTCCAGGGACCAGGTACAACCCGTCACGCAGGTGACTGACCGCAACGTCGCCTGGGTCAAGGGCCTGCTGGTGGCCGACGCTACGCGCCTCGATGAGCTGGTCGCCGAGCTGGCACGCTATCGTCCCGGTGTACTGCGTTGCGCGCCGGAGGTGGCAATGCTGCGGGTCAGCGGCGTGTTGCACCTGAACAATACCGACCTGGCGCTGGACAACCTCGCCGCCGCGTTGCCGATACGCGTGGTGCGGCGGACGCGCTATTGGGTGACCGTCAGCGCCCCTGCCTGAATATTTTTTGCCTGTTCGATTGAGGGTTTTGGCCGCTCGTTCGGAAGACAAGGTAAGGGCGAGCACAGGCTCATTCAGTCAGGGAGACTTCATGAGTAACAAGGACAGGGCTGCGGCCAAACCCGGGGGGCGGGGCGCGGTCTCGCAGGTGTTGAGGCCGGTACGCGGGCGATTGGTCGTTGCAGCGCTGCTGGCCGGTGTGGGCAGCATGCTGACGCTGGTGCCGCTGGGCGGCATTGTGCATATCGCGAGGATCGCCCTCGGCGGGCCGTCGATGGCCCAGGCCTCGAGCGAAGTGTGGTTGACGATCGGCGTCAGCCTGGCGAGCCTGTTCACGGGCATGCTGCTGCTGACGCTTGCCGAGACCATTGCGCACCTGGCCGACAATCACCTCACTCGCCACCTGCGGCTGGCGATCGCCCAGCGACTGAGCCAGGTGCCGCTGGGCTGGTTCACAGAGCGTGCGTCCGGCGAGGTCAAGCAGGCGATGCAGGACGATATCGGCATCCTGCACAGCCTCACCGCGCATTTCTACACCACCGTGGGCCGTTGCGCCGGGGCCGTGCTGCTGTCGACGGTCTATCTGTTCACGGTGGACTGGCGCATGGCGCTGGTCTCGCTGCTGCCATTTCCGGGGTTTTTCCTGTTTTTTGCCCAGGCGATGAACGCCAGCGGCAGCAACATGCAGGCCTTTGTCAAGCGCATGACCCGGGTCAATAACGCGGTGGTCGAGTTCGTCAACGGCATTCCCGTAGTCAAGGCTTTCGGCGCCACCGGCAAGGCCCATGCGGGTTACCGGGAGGCAGTGGATGATTTCAGCGAGGCCTTTGTTGCGTTCACCCGGCCGCTGGTAGGAACGATGGCCAACGCCAACGCGATGATCGCCCCGGTGACGGTGCTCGCGGTGGTGCTGACGTTCGGCATGCTGTTTGTCAGCCTTGGCTGGATCAGCGCCGTGGAGGTCCTGCCGTTTGCCCTGGTTGCGCCGGGCATCTGCGCGCCGCTGATGCTGCTGAGTTACATCGCTCACGCTCTGGACAGCGCCGCCGGTGCTGCCCAGCGTGTGCAGGCACTGCTGGCAACGCCGGTACTGGCGCAGGTGGAACCGGGTTCCGAGCGGCTGCCCAAGGACGCCGAGGTGCGTGTCGAAAACCTCGGCTATGCCTACCACCCACAGAACCCGGTACTTTCCGGCATCAGCTTTACCCTCAAGCCCGGCACGGTGACGGCCATTGTCGGGGCCTCGGGTTCGGGCAAGTCGACCCTGGCGCGCCTGTTGCTGCGCTTTTTCGACCCGACCGAAGGGCGTATCACCCTGGGGGGCGTCGACCTGCGGCAGGTCGAGGCCTCGCAGCTCTACAGCCTGATCGGTTTTGTGCTGCAAGAGGTGCGGCTGGTCCACGCCAGCGTGGCCGAGAACATCGCCCTCGGCCGGCCCAGCGCCAGCCAGAAGGAAATCGAGGCCGCCGCGCGGGCGGCGAATATTCATGAGTGCATCATCGGTTTGCCCCGGGGCTACGCCTCGGTGATCGGCGAGGACGCGCAACTGTCCGGTGGCGAGCAGCAGCGCATCAGCATCGCCCGCGCCGTATTGCTGGCGCCGCCGGTGCTGGTGCTGGATGAACCCACGGCCGCCGCCGATGCGGGGAACGAGGTCGCGATCCAGGAGGCGCTGTCGCGCTTTGCCCAGGGCCGTACGCTGCTGGTGATCGCCCATCGCCTCGATACCGTGATGCACGCCGACCACATCATTGTGCTGGAAAACGGCCGCATCGTTGAACAGGGTACCCACCCTCGACTGATCGCGCAGGAGGGCCGCTACGCGCGCCTGTGGGCGTCGGGCGGTTACAAACAGACCCGGGAACAGGCGCTGCCGACATGCTGAAAACCTTTATCGAACTGCTGGGCGACGAGGGCCCGGTATTCCGTCGTTACGTTGGGAAGGTGGTGTTCTACGGCGCGCTGTGCGGGCTGACCATCGCCGCGCTGGTGCCGGTGCTGACCGATATGCTCAACGGTGACCTTGCCGAAGCCGCGTTGTGGCTGGTGGTGTTCCTCGCCGCGGTGGTCACGTGTTGGGCCACCCGCCGGGAAGTCGAGAAGGCCGGCGTGGCGGTCGGCGTAGCGGTGCTGCAAGGCGGGCGTCAGCGCATCGGCGACCACGTGGCCGGCTTGCCCGTCGGCTGGTTTACCCCCGATAACACGGCGCGGCTCAACCAGGTGGTGACCCAAGGCATGATGACTGTGGCCCAGCTTCCCGCCCATGTGTTTACCCCGGTGCTCAGCGGCGTGGTGACGCCGTTGGTGCTGGTGCTGGCGCTGTGTGTGCTGCACTGGAAGCTGGGGCTGATCGCGGTGTTGGCGCTGCCGATTCTCGGCGCAGCGTTTTGGTTCAGCGCGCGGCTGGGCCGGCGTGCCGACCGGGCGTTCCAGCGCAGCTCGGCGCAGACCAGCCAGCGCATGCTGGAATTCGCCCAGTCGCAGTCGGTGTTGCGCGCATTCAGTGGCAGCGGCAGTGCGGTGTTCCTGCAACGGGCGATTGAGCAGCAACACGCAACCGGGGCGCGCCTGATCCTGCTGTCCGCGACGTCGGTGCTGCTGAATATGTGGCTGGTGCAAGGGGTGTTTGCGGCCTTGTTGATCACTGCCGCATTGTGGCTTGACGCCTACCTGGGGAACGCCTTGCACGTGGGCTCGGTGATTGCGGTGATGGTGTCGCTGTTGCTGGTCAGCCGCTTCATTGACCCGCTGCTGGAGGTGGCCGGCTATGGCGAGACCCTGCGCAGCGCTGCGGTGCAGCTTGAGGCGGTACGGGAGATCCTGGCCGCATCACCGCTGCAGGAACCGGGCGCGCCGCACTCTCCACGGGACGCCTCGGTGGAATTGTTCGACGTCAGCTTCCGCCACCCGGGCGGCCCTCGGGACGTGCTGCGCGGGGTAAACCTGCGGATAGAGCCTGGCAGCATGACCGCGCTGGTGGGCGCTTCTGGCTCGGGCAAGACTACGTTGCTGCGACTGGTCGCGCGGTTTTTCGAGGTCAGCCAAGGGCAAGTATGTGTGGGGGGCGTGGACGTGCGGCAGATGTCCGGCGAGCAACTCAACGCGCAGATCAGCCAGATTTTCCAGGATACGTACCTGTTCGAGGGCAGCGTCGCCGACAACATTCGCCTCGGCAAGCCCGACGCCAGCGATGCGCAAGTGCTGGAGGCCGCGCGGCAGGCTGGTGTGCAGTCGATTATCGAGCGCCTGCCCATGGGGCTTTCCACCCGTGTCGGCGAGGGCGGGGCGCGCCTGTCCGGCGGCGAGCGCCAGCGTATCGCGATCGCCCGTGCGTTGATCAAGGGCGCGCCGATCCTGCTGGTGGACGAAGCCACGGCGGCACTGGACGCCGAGAACCAGGCGGTGATCGCCGAGACCCTGGCACGCTTGCGCGGCACGTGCACGTTGATCGTGATTGCGCATCAGTTGTCGACGGTGGTGATGGCTGACCAGATTGTGGTGCTGGATGAAGGGCGGGTGGTAGAGCAGGGCACGCCTGAACAGTTGACGGCGCGACAGGGGCGCTATGCCCGGTTCCTCGCGCAGCGGCGAGCGTCGAAGGGCTGGCGTATTGCCTAGTGGACCCGCCAGGACGGCGGGTCCGATGGGTGGGTCAGAGCTTCGGCAGTTGCCCGATGCGGCCCATCATTTCAGTGACGATCTGCAGGTCCAGCAGGAACTGGTCGACGGTCTTGAACTCGTTGTCGGTATGGCCGGTGTACTTGACCTCCGGCCGCGCCAGGCCAAACTGCACGCCATTCGGTAGCTCGTGCACCGAGGTCGCGCCGGCCGATGTGCCGTACTTGTGCTCCATCCCCAGGTTTTCGCTGGCCACCGCCAGCAGCGCCTTGACCCACTCGCCTTCAGGGTTGCGGTACATCGGTTCGGCGATGGAGTAGTCGAAGCTCACGGCCACGTGGTTCTTCTGGGTCCAGGCGGCCAGCTTGTCGGCGATTTCAGCCTTGAGCGCTTCCGGCGACTTACCCTTCGGTACTCGCAGGTTGACCGCCAGTTTGAAGGTGTTGTCATCCTCGCCCACATAGGTCAACGACGTGGTCAGCGGCCCCATGAACGCATCGGAGAAACCCACGCCCAGCTTGCCGCCCAGGTAATCCAGGCCCCAGTTATTGGCGGCATAATGCGCGGCGTCGGTGAACTGGTTGTGCTTGAGCGCCACCTTGCCGTCGAGGCTGTTGAGGAAGTCGAGCACCCTGGCCACCGGGTTCACCCCGGACTCCGGCTCGGAGGAGTGGGCGGACACACCGGTGACGGTCAACTGAACGTCTTTGCCGACCACCTTGGCCGCCACTTCGAAGTCGCCGCCATTGCGCTTGGCGTACTCGCTGCCGGCCTTTTGCAGGCTGGCGGCCAGTTCGGCGGGCTTGTCAGTGAGCAATGTCACCACCGAGGCCGAAGGAATCTGATTGGTGGCCTTGCCGCCGGTCATCGAGATGATTTCTGCGCCTTTGCCTTCAGCCTTGCGCTTGGGGAACTTGGCCATGACCGTGCCGTAGCCTTTCTCGGCGATCACCACCGGGTAGCCGCCATCCAGCGCCAGGTTGTAGTTAGGCGTTGGGTTATGTTCGAAATAGTACGGGATCGCGTCGCCGGAGGTTTCCTCGGTGGTGTCCACCAACAGCTTGAAATTGCGTGCCAGCGGCAGCTTCTCTTCCTTGATCACCTTCATCGCGTACATCGCCACCACGATGCCGTTCTTGTCATCCTCGGTGCCACGGCCATACATGCGGTCGCCGATCAGCGTGACCTTGAACGGATCAAGCTTGGTGCCATCTTTCAGCACCCAGTTTTCCGGGGTCACCGGCACCACATCGGCGTGGGCGTGGATGCCGACGACTTCATCGCCGCTGCCTTCCAGGGAAATCTCGTAGACACGGTTGTCGATGTTGCGGAAGTTCAGGTTGAACGACTCGGCCAGGCTTTTGATCTTGGCGGCGATCTTGGTGAACTCGGGGTTGTCATGCTGGGCTACGCCGGCCACCTGGAAGGTCGGAATCTCCACCAGCTCGCGCAGGGTTTCGGTGGCGGCGGCGCCGTACTTCACCCGCGCATAGAGGCCCAGCAGACGATGGATTTCGTTCTGCTGGTCGGCGGTCAGGTTCTTGTTGTCGAGGAAGGCACTGATGGCCGGGCCGAGGTTGTCGCTCTTGGCCACATCGCTCTTGGCCAGGCTGGCGAGGAACTGCCGGAAATCCTTGACCGAAGCATCGCTGAAGGTCTTCAGGATGATCGCGTTCTGTTGTGGCGTGAGGTTGGCTTGAGCCTGGGTGGTAAACACCGAAAGACTGGCGGCCATCAGGGTGGCTACGGCCAGTTGCTTGAGGGAAAAGTCCATTGCTGAGGGCATTCCTTTGCAGGGAGTGAGTGAGAAATGTCTGATCGAAAGGTCAGAAACAATTTCACACACTACCATCGGGAGGCTGGGGTAGGGGAGCCCCCGCTGTTGGAATTTTCCTACGCAAACGAAGAGGCGGCGAATCTGCGGGATCTCTAAGCCGCCGTCTTTCGCTTAATGGCTATTCGCCAGTCCATCAGCCCTTCAACTCCACCAACTGCTTCCAGTCAATCGAAAACCGCGCCAGGTATTTGCGCAAGCGGTCGGCATCGTTCGGTTGCGCCTTGGCTTGTCGGGAGACGCCGAACAGGCGCCTTCCCGCATCGGAAATACTGTCGGACTGGCGGCAGATTTCGATTACGGCGTTGAGTTGCAACTGGTCGAACAGGTCCAGTTCGGTATCGACGCCCAGGCGTGACAGCCAATCGTTTTGCGGCGACTCCAGGCCCCAGGCGTAGCGCAGTCGATCGATTTCTTCCTGGGTCTGGCTTTCGTCGATGCGCCCGCTGTCCGCCAGGGTGGCCATGCGCGTGATGGACGCCGACAGTTCGCGAAAGTTGCCCAGCCACGCCGCTTCGCTGGAGCAGGCAAAGGCGAGGTAACGCCGGCGTGCTTCCAGGTTGAAGCGCACCACCTGGCCTTGTTCGCGGGCGTGGCGCTCCAGTTCGAAGTCGATGTTGGGCTCGATGTCTTCGCGGCGCCCGGCCAGGCCCGGCAGGTCGAAGGTCCAGAGGTTGATCCGGGCGTACAGGTCTTCGCGGAACAGCCCTTCGGCGACGCGGCCGCGCAAGTCGCGGTGGGTGCCGGCGATGATCAGGAAGTCGCTGGTGACTTCCTGGTCTCCGCCGAGGGGGAAGAAGCGTTTTTCTTCGACGGCCTTGAGCAGCATCGCCTGTTCGTCGAGCCCCAGTTCGCCGATCTCATCCAGGAACAACATGCCGCCATCCGCCGCGCGCAGCAAGCCATCGCGAGCGTTCTGGGCGCCGGTGAAGGCACCTTTGATATGGCCGAACAGCGCCGACATCGCGCCATCGCCGCGCAAGGTGGCGCAGTTCACTTCGACAAAGCGCCCCTGGACTTGATGCCGGCTGCGCTTGAGTTCGTAGATGCGCCGCGCGAGGAATGACTTGCCGGCACCGGTGGGGCCGATCAGCAGCATCGGCGCCTTGGAGCGTACGGCCACACGTTCGATTTGTTCGATGGAGCGGTTGAAGGCCGGGTTGCGGGTGGCGATTCCGGATTTGAGGAAGGCCAGGCTTTCCAGACGCTTGTGGGCGAAGCGCGATGCGATGCGGTCGTAGCGTGACAGGTCGAGGTCGATCAGGGCATGGGTACCGGTGGCGCGCTCTTCTTCGTTGCGACGGCGAGCCGGGGAGGTCTGGATCAAGCGGGCGGGCAGGTAGCGTGCTTCCGTCAGCAGGAACCAGCAGATTTGCGCGACGTGGGTGCCGGTCGTGATGTGGACCAGGTAGTCCTCGTGGTCGGTATCGAAGCGGTAAGCGGCGGTGAAGTCGTGCAACGCGCCGTACACCTCCTCGAAATCCCAGGGGTTCTTCAGGTGCATCGGGTGCAGCCGCACCTCGGTTTCCGGCGATACCTGCTGGATGTCGTCGCGGACTCGCTGAGCCAGGCTGACGTCGCGGGCATCGATGCCGTGAATCAGTTCGAGGCGATTAATCAGTACCTCTTGCTGCTGGCAGAGGCCCACGCTGGGACGCCAATGGTTCCAGCGGTTGGCACCTTTGCCGACCCTGTCGAGGGTTGAACCGATAAAACCGATGGCAACCGTGCGTTTTTGACTCATGGTGATACCAAAATATATATGACGATATGTAAGGATAAGTAATTTGTGATGCGAATGTCACCGCTGCTGAGCGGTGAAATGACCAGAATAAAAAATAACTATATAAAACAAATAGATAAAAAATTTTCACGTTCAAAAAACAAAACTGGCATGGCGGCTGCAATAACTCTCGCAACGAAACACACAACAGAGCGAGACGCCACGATGGCCAACTCCCAAGTCTTCAACACCCAGCAGGCGAAACTGCCTGCATGCGATACCTTGAACGCTACACAGGTACCGGCTTATGCCTACAGCACCAAGCACAAACTGGCCCAGTTGGCAGTCACCGGTTGCTTGAACCAGACCTTCCACGCCTCAGCTGAAAGCCAGCTGGACAGCGTATTGCAACTGGCCGGCGAGCTGGACAGCCGTTATGTCGCCAAGGTTGCGTGTTATGCCCGCCGCCAGGGCCACATGAAAGACATGCCGGCGTTGCTGTTGGCCGCATTGGTGGCCCAGCGTTCGGTGATGGTGCCGCAGGTGTTCGAGCAGGTGGTGGACAGCGGCAAGATGTTGCGCAACTTCGTGCAAATCCTGCGCAGCGGAGTGACCGGACGCAAATCCCTGGGTTCGCAGCCCAAGCGCCTGGTACAGAACTGGTTGAACACCGCGACGGAGCGTCAGTTGTTGCAAGCCTCGGTGGGTAATCAACCGTCGTTGGCGGATGTGGTGAAAATGGTTCACCCCAAGCCCACTGAACCATGGCGTGAAGCGTTCTTCGCCTGGTTGATCGGGCGGCCAGTGGATGTACAGGCCTTGCCGGAGTTGACCCGGGCTTTGCTCGCCTTTCGTAGCGGTTCAAGCACCGAAGTACCGGCGGTACCGTTCCAGTTGCTTGGAAACGAGAAGCTCAGCAAGGAACAGTGGGCTGCCCAGGCCGATAACATGGGCTGGCAGGCGCTGCGCATGAACCTCAACACCTTTGCCCGCCAGGGCGCATTCGAGGTGCCAGGGTTTGCATGGCAAGTGGCAGCGCGATTGGCTGATGCAGAGGCGATCGCCAAGGCGCGGGTGTACCCGTACCAACTGCTGGCGGCGTATCGGATGGCGGGAGATGACGTACCGGCGCGTGTGCGGGAGGCCTTGCAGGATGCTCTTGAGTTGTCCCTGGCCAACGTGCCGGTTTTGCAGGGTTCGGTAGTGGTTTGCCCTGATGTGTCGGGCTCGATGCACAGCCCGGTGACCGGTTACCGCGAGGGCGCCACGAGCGCTGTACGTTGCATCGATGTGGCGGCCTTGATTGGCGCCGCGATCTTGCGCAAGCAGCCGGACGCATGCTTGATGCCGTTTGAAAATCATGTGGTGGATATCCGGCTCAACCCGCGTGACAGTGTGATGAGCAATGCGAAGAAACTGGCAGCCATCGGCGGAGGCGGGACCAACTGTTCGGCGCCGCTGGCCAAGATAGCCGGCGCCAAAATGAAAGTGGACACGGTGATACTGGTGTCCGACAACGAGTCGTGGATTGATGCAAGGCGCCAGCGCGGTACCGAAACCATGCGCCAATGGGAGCTGATCAAACAGATCAACCCGCAAGCGCGGTTGGTGTGTATCGATATGCAGCCGGGCGCTACGACGCAGGCGGCGGACCGCCAGGACATTTTGAATGTAGGAGGCTTCAGTGATGCGGTATTTGATGTGATCGCACAGTTCGCCGAAGGGCGCTACGGTGCGCAACATTGGGTACGGGCGATTGAAGCAATGGAAGTTTGATTTTCACTGGCGCTGAATGCCGACGGGACTACATCAAAAGACGTCTCGTCAACCCTTGTCAGCGTCAGTGACGGCACGAATGCCTGTGGCTGTACATCTCTGGTAAGCCGGTATGTTCCGGCGCTCAGTCACACTTTTTGTCGTGCCACCTTTTTACGATTTTGGCAGTGAATGCCACGGGTACTCCTTCGTGTCGCAGGTTCGATTCCTGCCCCGGCAACGGGTAGCTCAGTTGGTAGAGCAGCGTATCCGTGATCCCTTGTCACTGCCTACGGGCCTGGCCCATTTATTCAAGGACTACGCCGCCTGAGTGTGGCGAATGGAAAAGAGTCGAGAACATGCAAGCACCTACTTTTCAACTGCTGGAAGTTGCCAACGGCAAGCCCATCAAACTCTGGACCCAAGGAGTGCCGGTGGAGCCGGAAGCTCGCCAGCAATTGATGAACACGGCGAAGATGCCGTTCATTTTCAAGCACCTTGCGGTGATGCCGGATGTGCATCTGGGCAAGGGCTCCACCATTGGCAGCGTGATACCCACCGTGGGCGCGATTATCCCGGCCGCCGTTGGCGTGGATATCGGCTGCGGCATGATTGCCGCGCGCACCTCGCTGACTGCCGCTGACCTGCCGGATAACCTCCATGGCCTGCGCTGCGCGATTGAAGCGGCGGTGCCCCATGGTCGCACCAGCGGCCGCAACGGGCGTGACAAGGGTGCCTGGGACAGTATTCCGCAGCAGGCCGATGTTGCCTGGGCGGCATTGCATCCACGGTTCAAGACGATCACCGACAAGTACCCGAAGCTGCTGAAAACCAACAACCGCCAACACCTGGGGACGCTGGGGTCGGGCAACCACTTTGTCGAAGTCTGCCTGGATGAAGCCGACCGGGTCTGGTTCATGTTGCACAGCGGTTCCCGTGGCGTCGGCAATGCCATCGGCAACCTGTTTATCCAGTTGGCTCAAGAGGACATGCGTCAGCACATCGCCAACTTGCCGGATCGGGACCTGGCGTATTTCGAAGAGGGCAGTGAGCACTTCGATGACTATGTTGAAGCAGTCGGCTGGGCCCAGGACTTCGCCCGGCAGAACCGTGAACTGATGATGCAGGCGGTGGTTCAGGCGACACGCAAGGTGATCCACAAACCGTTTGAAGTGGCGCTGGAGGCGGTGAACTGCCATCACAACTACGTGCAAAAAGAGCGGCATTTCGGTGAAGACATTCTGGTTACCCGCAAGGGTGCGGTGTCGGCCAAGAAGGGTGAGTTGGGGATTATTCCGGGCTCGATGGGCGCAAAAAGTTTCATTGTGCGCGGGCTGGGTAACGAAGAGTCGTTCTGCTCCTGCAGCCATGGTGCTGGCCGGACCATGAGCCGCACCAAGGCTAAAAACACCTTCACAGTGGCCGATCAGGTGCGCGCAACGGCCCACGTGGAATGCCGCAAGGACGCCGCGGTAATCGATGAGATTCCGATGGCCTACAAGGACATCGACCAAGTGATGCACGCCCAGCGCGAGCTGGTGGAAGTGCTGCACACGTTGCGTCAGGTGGTATGCGTAAAAGGGTAAGACAATGAACAGCATGCAGGCGTTGGAGCGTTATCGGGCACTGGATCTCAAGCGTGCTGATGACGCTCAGAGGTATGTGCGGGAAGTTCTGGCCACCCAGGACGTAAATGAAGCCTGGCTCACCCTTAGCAGGTTCGGTAATGGGTATGTCCGGGAAATAGCGGTTCGCGCGCTGGCTGGGCACGCCTCGCAGCAAGCCCTGGAGGCACTGCTGGAGCGCCTGAATGATTGGGTGCCGCAGGTTCGCGAGCAAGCGGTGCTGGGGGTTGAACGCTTCCTTGTAGAGGAGCGTGCCGAGTTGTGGTTGCAGGTATTGGGCGCGGTGCTGGCGTTGGCAGGAAAGGGCCGTGCTGACCACGACCTGACATTGTCCAAGGTGCGCCGTTTGTTGGTGGCGCAGCAGGTGCGGCCGGCTGCGCAAGCCGCATTTGTTGGCAGTCGTGGCAAGACGGCACGGTTTCTCTTTGAGCTGCTGCAGGATGGCTCACAGGAGTTGGTGGAGTTGGCGCTGGAGCATGCCGATGTGTCGGTTCGCCAGCGGGGCGTTGATGCCAGTGCTGGTCTGCCGGCAGCTCAGGCGTTGCCTTTGCTCGAAAAGGCGATGAGCGACTCTGCCGCCAGCGTACGGGTCATGGTGCTGCGCAGGTTGCTGACGTTGCTCCAGGACCCGCGCGAATACCTGCGCAATGCACTGCTGGAGGCGTCGCCGGCTATGCGCTCGCTGGCAAGATGGGCAGCCCATCGCTGGCAGCTGGATTGTCGTGAAGTGCTGTTGGCGCGGCTGAGTGCAGAACCTGCGCAGACTCGTCGCGAATGGCTGGGACTGATCGGGCTGGTCAAGGACCTGAACGAGGTCTCGGTTGACGAGATGATAGTGCCGGCTTTCATGTCGCCATCGCCGCATGTTCGGCAGCTGGTGCTTGAAGCGCTGGGTGATCGCGGCCTGGCGTTGCAACTCCGGGCCCTCGACGACTCCTCGGCGAAGGTCTTCAGATGTGCAGTGGCGCTCCTGAGCCAGCAGTCGTGGGCGGTTATCGATGGCGCGGTGGAGGCGCTGCTGGATAGTCAGTGGCATGCGTTGCCGGACGATCGTCGGCGAGCACTGTTAGGGCTCAAGCCGCTATGGAGGCAGCTTGAGTACTTGCTGGAGCGTTTTGCGCGGTCGTCGAGTGATTCGGCCTACTGGCTGGAGAGGGTGGGCGCCTGGTGTGATGAGCAATACACCCTGGTCGATCCGCAAACGCCCAAGGCAGTACGCGATGCCTTGTTGATGCAGGTCCAGCAATTAGAGGGCGGTGAGTTGCTGCCTCCTGGGACTTCAAGACGGCTGCACTGAAAGAAACGTTGGAGCACTACGCATAAGGAATGGATATGAACCAGGATGTGATCGAGTTGGACGGCGCCATGGGCGGCGGCCAAGTGTTGCGCAGCGGCCTGAGCCTGTCGATGGTGACCGGGCGTACGCTGTGGATTAAAAATATTCGCACCAGGCGCAGTCGGCCAGGGCTGTTGCGCCAGCACTTGACGGCAGTGCTGGCCGCCGCCGAGGTATGTGGCGCGCGGGTCGAAGGTGCTGAACTGGGTTCCCAGGCGTTGCTGTTCGAGCCGGGGCGGATCCAGGGTGGGGACTATACGTTCTCGATCGGCACGGCCGGCAGTTGCACCCTGGTATTGCAGACGTTGCTGCCGGCATTGCTGCTGGCTCTGCAGCCCAGCCGTGTCAGCATTTGCGGCGGCACCCACAACCCGATGGCGCCTCCGGTGGATTTCCTTGAGCGTGCCTGGTTGCCGCAACTGCGGCGGATGGGCGCCCGGGTCGAGCTGACGCTGGTGCGTCATGGCTTTGTACCGGCTGGCGGTGGCGAGCTTATGGCATTTATACATCCAGGCGCCTTGATGCCATTGCACCTCACTGAGCGGGGTGAATTGAAGGGCGCCTGTGCCACCGCGTTGAGTGCCGGGCTGCCCGTTCACGTCGCCGAGCGCGAGCTGGAACGTGTTCGTCAGCGGTTGTCCATCAGCCCGGAGCAGTTGCGCGCGGTGAATCTTGATCCGGAGCACGGGCCGGGCAATGTCCTGTTGTTGGAATATGCTCATGCGCACGTCACCGAAGTGTTCAGTGCCTTTGGCCAGGCGCGATTGCGAGCAGCGGCGGTAGCCGACCAGGCTATCGAGCAGGCGCTCGAGTGGCTTGCCAGTGAAGCGGTCGTTGCCGAGCATCTGGCCGACCAGCTATTGCTGCCGATGGCACTTGCCGGCGGCGGCAGTTTCACCACGCTGCGGATGACCGAGCACTTGCAGAGCAACATGGCGGTGATCCAGCTGTTTTTGCCGGTGGTTATTGAATGCCACGAGCACGGCCCTCAATTGCTGAGGATTGAATGCCGGGCGCTGTAGCCCGGCAAACGGGACCGCTCTCTAAGCGCTGAGCCGCGACCGTCCGTCTTCTGTCTGCTAATCTGCCGTCGTTGAAATCTCGACCGCCACCCGTGGACCTCTCAATGACAACGCCAACCGATCAGCACCTCGAACCCCAATCCGTCTGCAGCCCGATCACCAGTAGCGCCATTTTCATGGTCGCCACCCTGGCTCCCGGCAGCGATTCAGCCGAAGCGGTACGCAGCTGGTGCGGCGACATTGCTGGCCTGGTGCGTTCGGTCGGCAAGCGCGTTCCGGCCGGCAACCTGTCGTGTGTCGCAGGTTTTGGCTCAAAGGCGTGGGACGCGCTGTTCGGCAGCCCGCGTCCGGCGGCGTTGCATCCGTTCAAGGAAGTGGGCGTGGCCGGGCGGCTGGCACCCGCCACGCCGGGCGATATCCTGCTGCACATTCGCGCCGATCAAATGGACCTGTGTTTTGAATTGGCCACGCAGTTGATGGCCGCGCTGGGCGATGCGGTGGCGGTGGTGGATGAGGTCCAGGGTTTCCGCTACTTCGACATGCGCAGCATTATCGGTTTTGTCGACGGTACCGAGAATCCGGTCGGGCGCAAGGCGGTGGGTTTCACCATTGTCGGTGATGAGGACCCGGCGTTCAGCGGCGGCAGCTATGTGCTGGTGCAGAAGTACCTGCACAACATGCAGGCCTGGAACGCATTGTCGGTCGAGGCGCAGGAGCGGGTGATCGGGCGCACGAAGCTGTCGGACATCGAACTCGACGATGCGGCCAAACCGACCAACTCCCACAGTGCGTTGACCACCATCACCAAGGACGGCGAGGAAGTGAAGATCCTGCGGGACAACATGCCGTTTGGCCGGCCGGGTGCTGGGGAGTTTGGGACGTACTTCATTGGCTACGCGCGGTCGCCGGAGCCTTTGGAATTGATGCTGGAGAACATGTTTGTCGGTCGACCTGCCGGCAACTATGACCGCCTGCTGGACTTCAGCACGGCGGTCACCGGCGGCCTGTTCTTCATACCGTCAGCCGATTTGCTTGAAGAACTGGCCGACCGCGCACCTTAGGAGCAAGCTCGCTCCTACAGGAACCCGGTGCTCACCGCGACAATCAGGAACACCCCCAGCACCGCGCGGTAAATGACGAACGGCCAGGTGGAGAACCGCTCCAGGAATTTCATCAGGCCCCAGATCGCGAAGAACGCCGAGACGCTGGCAACCACCAGGCCGAAGATCAGATGCGGCCAGGCGTGGGCGGGCAGTTCGGCGTGGAACAGCACCCACAGCTCCTTCAAACCCGCCAGGGCGATCGCCGGCAAGCCCAGCAGGAACGAAAACCGCGCGGCTTCTTCACGCTTGAAGTTGAGGAGCAGGGCGGCGGTCAGGGTCGAGCCCGAGCGGGAAACCCCCGGAATCAATGCGCCAATCTGCGCAACTCCGACGATCAGTGCATCCCGCAGGCGCATTTCGCCCACCGTGCGCTTATGCCTGGCGCTGAGTTCAGCCGCCGCCAACAGCGCCGCCATCACCAGGCAGGAAATCCCGATCACCATCAGCCCGCGCAACGGCGAGTTGCACGAGTTGAGCGTCGACGACAAGGCAATCCCGGCGATACCAATCGGAATCGTCGCCAATACAATGGCCACCGCCAGCTTGAACCACTGGTTGTTGTAGTCACCCTGGCGCACTGCGCTGATGCTGCCGACCGTGACCTGGCGCACGTCCTTCCAGAAGTAACTGACCACGGCCGCCAGTGCGGCCAACTGCATCGCCGCGGAAAATGCCGAGCCGGGATCCGGCCAGCCGAGCAGGGCGGGCACGATGCGCATGTGGGCGGTGGAAGACACGGGCAACAATTCGGTGATGCCTTGAATGATGCCCAGGAAGCCTATTTGCAGGTAATCCAGGGACGCAAAGCCCACATCGAGGCCGCTGGTGCAGACGTTTGTCAAAGTACTTATCCTGAAAACAAGGGGGTGAGGAAGTGCTGCGGAGTTTAGTCTAACTTTGTAATGATTTTGTCGTTGACAAGAGAAAATCGCGATCGGTTCAGCAAGCAGAAAGCTTGGCCGATGTATTGGCATTGCCGCTGGCTTTTGTTGACAATGGCGCCCTGTTTTTTTGCCGAGATGCCCATGCCTGCAATCCCCGATACCACCGTCGAATTGATCGAGACCGGCCCTGAACACGCCGCGCTGATCGCCAACCTCTACCAGTTCTACGCCTACGAGTCCTCGGACTGGGAACAGGAAGACGTCGAGGTGGACGGCCGCTTCTACATTCACGAAGAACACCTGGCCCGCTACTGGGAAGACCCGCAGTGGAGCGCCAACCTGCTGCTGGTCGACGGCTTTATCGCAGGCTTCCTGCTGATCGAAGGCAGCGAATTACCGGGAATCGACGCGCTGGAACTGGCTGACCTGTTCATCTTGAAACGCTACCGCCGCAAGGGCATTGGCCGCGCCATCGCCACCCAGGTGTTGAGCAGTGGCGAGGCGAATTGGCTGGTGCGGTTCTATGACCAGGATGAAGTGAGCCAGGCCTTCTGGCGGACGGTGCTGGATAACCTGCCACGCCCGGTGCAGGCCATCGAGCTGGATGATGAGCCGAACCTGCTGAGCTTCCTGGTGACCCGGGCCGCCCTGCACTAATCCGTCAGCTGAATGCTGCGCCAGCCCCTGCACTGAACAGCGCCGCCTGCATCGCCTGTGGCGGCTGGCCGAACGCCCGCAGAAATGCCTGGCGCATGCGCTCGCGATCACCGAACCCGGTCTCGCGGGCGACCACTTCCACCGGATGCCGGCTGGTCTCCATCATCGCCCGGGCGGCTTCCACCCGCAGGGACTCGATGGCTTTGGCCGGGGTTTGCCCGGTTTCCTCGCGGAACACCCGGCTGAACTGGCGCGGGCTGAGCCTGGCGACAGCCGCGAGGGCTTCGACGGAAAGGTCGTGGGTCAGGTTCTCCCGGGCGTAGGCCAGGGCCAGTTGCACGCGGTCAGATTTGGGGTCCAGTTCCAGCAGCGCTGAGAGTTGCGACTGCTCGCTGCCGCGCCGCTGGGCAATCACCAGCTTGCGCGCGATGCGCCGGGCGAGGTCGCTGCCCAGGTCGTTCTCGACCATGGCCAGTGCCAGGTCAACCCCGGCGCTCATCCCGGCGCCGGTCCAGATCTGGCCGTCGACCACAAACAGCTTGTCTTCCTCCAGCCGAATCTGCGGGTAACGCTTGCGAAAAGCCGGTGCGTGCAGCCAGTGGGTGGTTGCGCGCTTGCCCTCCAGCAACCCGGCCTCGGCCAGTACGAAGATGCCCATGCACAGCGAAGCAATCCGCCGCGACTGCTTCGAGGCCGCCTGGACCAGTTGCGGCAGGCTGGCGTCAGGCAGTTGGAACTCCAGGTAACCGCTGACGATCAATGTGTCATAGCCCTCGGGGCGGATCGGCGTGCTGTTCACCGAGAAGCCCTGGGACGTCATGATCGGGCCGCCATTCTCCGACACCAGGTGAAACTCATACGCCTGCTCGCCCCGCAGCAGATTCGCGCACTCGAACACCGAGCCCAGGCTAAGGCTGAGGGATTGAAAGTTCGGGTAAACCATCAGCGCAATGCTGTGCATCTCATTTCTCCAGGGGGCGCGGAGCGGAGATTGTCGGCGTGTACCGGGTAAACGGCAACCGGCTTGGCGCAATGTCCGGAATCCTTGCGGACATGACATTGTGCGGTATTGGCCCGGCTCCTAAGCTTCACTCCATTCCAACCCACATCACCCCGAGGCACTGGCACATGAAAGTATTGATGGTTTTGACTTCTCACGACCAGCTTGGCAACACCGGCCGCAAGACCGGGTTCTGGCTCGAAGAATTTGCTGCACCGTACTACGCGTTCAAGGACGCCGGGGCCGACGTGACCCTGGCCTCGCCGGCCGGTGGGCAACCGCCGCTGGACCCGGTCAGTGACCTGCCGGATTCGCAAACCGACCAGACTCGCCGCTTCGCCACCGACCCGGCGGCGCAACAGGCCCTGGCGACTACCGTGAAGCTGGAGTCGGTCAACGCCGGCGACTTCGACACCGTGTTCTACCCAGGCGGCCACGGCCCGCTGTGGGACCTGGCAGAGTCGAAAACCTCCATCGCCCTGATCGAAGCCTTCGAACGAGCCGGCAAGCCCATCGGCTTTGTCTGCCACGCCCCGGGCGCACTGCGTCACGTCAAGGCGGTCAACGGCGAGCCATTGGTCAAGGGCCGGCGCGTCACTGGCTTCTCCAACTCCGAAGAGGCGGCGGTTGGCCTGACCGACGTGGTGCCATTCCTGATCGAAGATGATTTCAAGGCACTGGGCGGCAAGTACGAGAAGGGTGCCGACTGGCAGTCCTTTGTGATTGAAGATGGCCTGCTGGTCACCGGGCAGAATCCTGCCAGTTCAAGCGACGTTGCCAAAGCGCTGTTGAAGCTCACCGCGTAACCCGCTAACCCCCCCCCAAAAAAAAAGCAAGTTGCTGGCGGCTCCCCTGACCGGGAACCGGCAGCTTCTGCTCGCCTGACATTTACCTCTGGAATTCCCCTCATGAGTAACCGCGCTTTAGGTACCCCGATCAAACTGGGGCACCACACCCTGAAAAACCGTATCGTCCTGCCGCCGCTCACGCGCCAGCGAAGCGCCCAGCCCGGCGACATCGCCACAGACTTGATGGCGGTCTATTACCGCCAGCGTGCCACGGCCGGCTTCATGGTCAGCGAGGGCACGCAGATCGAGCCCCGCGGCCAGGGTTATGCCTGGACCCCGGGCATCTACACCCCGGCGCAGATCGAGGGCTGGCGCACGGTGACCGATGCGGTGCATGCCGAAGGCGGGGTGATCTTCGCCCAGCTTTGGCACGTGGGCCGCGTGTCCCATCCGGACCTGCAACCCGACGGCGCAGCCCCGGTCGCGCCATCGGCGATCCAGCCACAGCAAGTCAAGGCGTTCATTGAAACCGGGCCGGGCGCCGGCGAGTTGGTACAGCCGCCACAGCCCCGCGCGTTGGCGACCGCTGAGGTCAAGGAACTGGTGGGGCTTTACGCCCAGGCTGCAAGAAATGCATTGGCCGCCGGGTTTGATGGCGTGGAAATTCATTCGGCCAACGGCTACCTGGTCAACCAGTTCATCTCGGCGCATTCCAACCAGCGCGACGATGAGTACGGCGGCTCGCTGCACAATCGCCTGCGGTTCCTGCGGGAAATCGTCGAGGCGGTGGCCGACGTGGTCGGCCCGGAACGCCTGGGTGTGCGTTTTGCGCCATTGTTCAGCGGCACCGATCAGGACCGGGTCTACATCGGGCTGGTTGAGGAAGACCCGCATCACACCTACATCGAGGCGATCAAAGTGCTCGAAGCCGCCGGCATTGCCTACGTGTCCATTGCCGAGGCCGACTGGGACAACGCCCCGGAGCTGCCCGAGTCGTTCCGCCGCGCGGTGCGCGACTCCTTCACCGGTCGCATCATCTACGCCGGCCGCTACACCGCAGAGCGCGGCGTGCGGCTGGTCGAGGCGGGGCTGGCAGACCTGATTGCGTTTGGTCGGCCATACATTGCCAACCCCGACTTGCCCCAGCGCCTTCTCAACGGTTGGCCACTGAACCCGTTGAATGCTGCCGGCCTGTATGGCGGCACGGAAGTGGGCTTCACCGATTACCCGGTGTACGCCGGGTAATTATTCGCTTACTCGATCGGGTACCTGCGAAACGCCGGATGCTGCTCGGCGAGTGCCGCGTGGCGCTGCAAGTGGGGGAACGCGTCGGCCTTGACCACGTCCGCGATCTTGAGCTGGCTGAACGACCAGGCGACCGCCGCCGTCAGGCTCGCCTGGTTCAGTGGCGCCTCGCTGTCGCGCTCGGCCACCCGCGCTTCCAATAGGGAATAAGCCGCCAGCAGTTGCCCGGTCACGCGGTCGATCCACGGCTGATGCAGCTTTTCGGCGGGTCGCAGGTGATGCTCGTAAACGATTTGCACGGTTTTTTCGCACGCGGCCAGCGCCAGGCCGATCACCTGCAGATCCTTGGCAAGCGCTGCTGCCTGTGAGGGCAACAGCTTGCTGCCGGCCGGTGCCAGGGCTTCCAGGTAGTCGAGGATCAGGCCCGAATCCATCAGCACCGTGCCGTCATCGAGCACCAGCGTCGGCGCCTTGACCACCGGGTTGAGCCTGGAAAACTCATCGAAGGTGCTGAACACCGACAGTGCCTGGTGTTCAAACGCGACACCGTACAGTTCCAGGGAAATGGCCACGCGGCGCACGTAGGGCGAGTCCAGCATACCGACCAGTTTCATGAAGCCTCCATTTACCGCAGTGTTAAATCCAGATGACTTTGTCGGGCGAGTTACCCTCGTAATATCTATCTTTTTTATCATGAAAGGTTAGCCACGCTTACATGAATGTTTTCCCACCCTTGACCGCGTTGCGCAGTCTCGAAGCCACCTCCAGCCTTGGGAGTGTGACCCTGGCCGCCACGGGAGCATTGGGCGAACAAGCAGCGGGCATTTTCCGAGGGGGTGTTCGCCCAGGTGGAGGCCTACCTGCGTGATGTGCCCGTGAAAACTGGACAGAATGATGGCTAATTACTAGCTTTATGGCCTAAGGCCGGCACTGAGACCTGCCTCTTACAAGGAACGTAAATGCCATGGAAAGACCCATTGAAGTAAAGCGTGCCATTCAGTGCATGTTGCTTAGTTTTGCACTCGGGATTGTATCGATCCTGATGGACCTGCCCCGCCTGGAGATGCAAGGGCTCACCCTCGGGATGGCGTTTGTGGCGGCGTTGCTGGTATCGATTTTTCCGCTGATTGTTCTCTACAACGTTTACAAGGGCCGGGACTGGGCGCGAATCATTTTTACGATAATGATTGTGGCCGGATCCATATCGACCCTTTCAAGTATTCCTGATCAGATCGTGCGCTCACCGTTGATCGGCATGATCCTTAGCCTTCAGACACTTTTACAGTTTTTTGCCGTGTGGCTGCTGTTTACCTGGCCGGGCAAAGGTTGGTTCATGAAGAACAAACTGCTGATTCATACGAGCGTGCGACGCGTCCAGCCGGGCGATTCACCGCCCGGCGAGGCGGACGCGTCGGGCGGTGTTGACGGCTTGGTGACTGAGGACCGCCGGTGAGGTTATAAACCGTTTTTCTCCCTGTTTCTCAATCCACCCGCAACACAATCTTGCCGATATGATCACCACCTTCCATCCGCGCATGGGCCTGCGCGGCGTCGGTGTAGGCGTACACCTTGTCGATCATCGGCAGGCAACGCCCGGCCGACAACACCGGCCACACGTGTTCGCGCAACTGCGCGGCAATCGCGGCTTTTTCTTCCCGGGTGCGGGAGCGCAACAGCGAGCCGGTGACGATTGCGCGTTTGCCGAGGATCGCCAGCAGGTCGATATCCTTGGCGCGGGCACCGCCCAGGAAGCCCAGCATCACCAGTCGACCTTCCATGGCCAGGGCGCTGATGTTGTCGTTCAGGTAGGAGCCACCCATGATGTCGAGGATCACGTCGACGCCCTTGCCCGCGGTTTTGTCAGCGATGACCTCGGCGAAATGCTGTTCACGGTAGTTGATCGGTTCGGCCCCCAGCTCACGGATGGCAGCGCATTTTTCTGCACTGCCGGCGGTGGCGAACGCTTCGATACCCAACTCGCGGCAGAGCATCAGCGCGGTGGTGCCGATGCCGCTGGTGCCGCCATGGATCAATACGCGCTGGCCTTTGTGCGCGCCGCCGATGCCAAACAGGTTGGCCCACACGGTGAAGAAGGTTTCCGGGATCGCTGCTGCCTGAATCCACTCCATGCCGGCGGGAATCGGCAAGGTCTGGCTGGCGGGCACTGCGCAGTACTGCGCATAACCGCCGCCATTGGTCAGGGCGCACACCTTGTCGCCCAATGCGTACTCGCTGACGCCTTCGCCCAGCGCCACCACCACACCGGCCACTTCCAGCCCGGGGATCGGGCTCATGCCGGGTTTCATGGGGTAGGTGCCGGCGCGTTGCAGGGCGTCCGGGCGATTGACGCCGGCGGCGTGTACGCGGATCAGCACTTCGCCGGGGCCGGCAACGGGCATGGGTTCCTGGCGAGGCTTCAGAACCTCGGGGCCGCCGGGGGTGGTGATTTCGATCAGGGTCATTTCGTGGGGCAAAGTCATTTGAGTGCACCTGTAGCAATGAACGTATGGGTTGGGACCGCGCCCAGTGACGGGCGGTTCAGCACGTTGGCGATCCTGAGGATTTTCTCTGGTGCCCAGCATATCCCTGATAAGTGATGCAATAATGCTGCGATTACACGTCACGATGATGCATAAATGCATCGCAGGGGGAAGCCATGAACTGGGATGACGCGCGGGTGTTCCTCGCGGTGTGCCGCGAGTCCACATTACGGGGGGCCGCGCGGGTGCTGGGTGTGGATCAGGCCACGGTCGGGCGGCGGGTCAACGCCCTGGAAAAGTCCTTGAACGCGACGTTGTTCCTGCGCACCTCCGAGGGCTATGCGCTGACGGCCGTGGGTGAAGCCGCCTTGCAATCGGTGGAGAACATGGAGCGCTCGGCGCTGGACCTGGAGCGTCAGGTGCTGGGCCTGGACGACCGCCTGACGGGCACCGTGCGGGTGACCACCACCGATTCCCTGGCCATCGACTTTTTGATCCCGGCCATCGCCCGGCTGCACGACGCGCACCCGGACGTGCGCGTGCAGATGGATGCTTCGACCCAGTTCCTTAACCTGGCCAAACGCGAAGCCGACATCGCTGTGCGCAACACCCGCCCCGACAACCCGGACCTGATCGCCCGGCGCATCGCGCGCTGGCCGGTGGGGTTGTTTGCATCGCAGGGCTATCTCGACCGCCACGGCGAGCCGGAACCGGGCAGCCTGTTCGAGGGCCACGACCTGGTGGTCTATCAGCCGCATCTGCACGGTCAAAAAGACCTGACCCTGGTTTCCGAGCCGTTGGGGCGCGGGCGCATTGTCGCGGCCTTGAGTTCCAGCCTGCTGGTGCGCCGGTCGATTGCCGCCGGGCTCGGCATCGGTGAAATTCCGCTGATTTCCGGTGAGCGGGACGGGCTGGTACGTCTGTGGCCGGACCGCACGCGGCCGTTGCCCTACGATGTGTGGCTGGTGACCCATGCCGACTTGCGCCATACCGCGCGGGTGCGGGTGGTGATCGACGAGATCGTCGCCGGGTTTGCCGGCACGGGCGAGTGAGGTGTCAGGTCAGCACATCGCTGCAATTTCCGCGGCGTCCGTGGCCGCACAATCGGCGCAGGTTCCGGCCTGAAAAGGCCGGTGTAAGTCACGGGCACAGGTCGCTTATGAACGCATCACAACGGGATGAACGGGCACGGGATTTCGGGCTGCTGTTTTTGCGGGTCAGCGGGGGATTGTTCCTGCTGTGGGTCCATGGCCTGCCCAAATTGCTGGACTATGGCGAACAGTTGAAGGTGATCGAGGATCCCTTTCACGTGGGGGCGAGCGTGACACTGTTGCTGGCGATCTTCGCTGAAGTATTTTGCCCACTGTTGATTGTTGCCGGGGTGCTGGTGCGCCTGGCGTGCTTGCCGATTCTTGCCGTACTGCTGGTGGCGTTGCTGGTGGTGCATCCCGAGTGGTCGTTATTTGAGGGGCAGTTTGGCTGGCTGTTGTTGATCCTGTTTACCAGCATCCTGATCGCAGGGCCGGGGCGTCTGGTGCTCAGCCAGCGTGTTGGCTGAATAAAAAAAGGCCGGGCAAGCCCGGCCAAAATAAGGAGAGGAGGGTCCAGCTGCTTCAGCGGCTCAGGAATGCCAGCAGGTCTTCGTTCAACTGCTGGGTGTGAGTGGCCGCGAAGCCGTGTGGCGCATCCTTGTAAACCTTCAGCTCAGCGCCCTTGATCATCTCGGCAGCCACCTTGCCGGTGGTTTCGAACGGTACGATCTGGTCGCCATCGCCGTGGATGACCAGGGTCGGCACGTCGATCCTGGCCATGTCCGGGCGGAAGTCGGTTTCCGAGAACACGGTGACGCAATCCACGGTGGACTTGAGCGAGGCGAGCAGGGCGATCTGCAAGGTCTGGGTCAGCACGCCGTCGGAGACTTCCTGGCCCTTGTTGATGCCATAGAACGGGGTGTTGAAGTCCGAGATGAACTGCGCGCGGTCCTTCAGCAGGCCGACCTTGATGCCATCGAACACCGCCGTGGGAACGCCTTGCGGGTAGTCGGCTTTCTGGCCGAACAGTGGCGTCACTGCCCCCAGCAACACCAGGCCGGCCACGCGCGCGCTGCCATGGCGTGCAATATAGCGGGCCACGTCGCCACCGCCCATGGAGAAGCCCACCAGGGTCACGTCTTGCAGGTCCAGGTGGTTGATCAGTTCGGCAATATCGTCGGCGAAGGTGTCGTAGTCGTTACCGGTCCAGGGTTGGTCCGACCGGCCAAACCCGCGGCGGTCAAACGCGAGGGTGCGGTAGCCGCGGCTGCTCAGGTATTCCATCTGGTATTCCCACATGTCGGCGTCCAGCGGCCAGCCGTGGCTGAACAGCACGGGCTTACCGCTGCCCCAGTCCTTGAAGTAGATTTCGGTACCGTCTTTGGTGAGGAATGTGCTCATGGAAACTCCTTGAGTGCGCGCCTGATCGGCGTGCATGGGTGGGGATCAAAGACAAAGGCTGACTATTGCCGAAAAGCCCGGGGCGAGCTTGTACGGGTGTGCTTGGTTGGGTTTACCAACTGAACTTGAGTTCGACCCCCAGGTAATTGCTGTCATGCCCGCCCGCATCCCGCAGCGTCTGGCCGACCGCGTAGTGCACGGCCTCGACGGCGCCGGTGAGGTTGGGGGTAAACCCATAGTCGGTGCGGACTTGCGCATAGGCGCCGGTCCAGCGCTCACCCTGGCCTGCGGTTCCCGCAACCGGCAGGTTTGGCTGAGTGTAGACCGCGTCCGCGGTGGTTTGCCGCCAGAGCAGGCCGACGGCAGTCTGCACGCTCAGCTTGGCGATGGGCTTGACGGCGATCGACGGTTTGACGTGAATCAGGTTGCTGTAGCCCGTATAACCCGCCAGGGAAAAGTAGTAACCATTGGGAAACAGCGGGTTGAACGTGCCGACTGTGCCGTCCCCGGCGTGGTGATCGCCCGAGGCAATATCCATTTGCAGCCCCAGGCGCGGTGCCCAGGCCAGGTTGTCGAAGGTGTAGCCCACGCGGCTGCCGCCGCCCCAGGCGCGAATATCCTTGTGGCCCACCGAGCCCCCTTGCAGCATGGCTTCAATGTCCCAGTCGAAGCCCAGGGCCGCGCCGCCCAGCCGGGCGTCGAACAGCTGGCGTTTCTCATCGCCGTCGCCGTCCAGGTAGTGGGCATCGCTGCGTTCATACACCCCGTAATAGGCTGACAGCTCATTCTTGCCCCCCACCAGTCGCTCGACCCGCAGCATGTGAAACTGCGCGTCAGCGTTGGATTTATCGTCGAAGTGCCGCTCATCCTGGTATTGCACCGGGTGGCTGGCGATCCCGATAAAACGCCAGTTCGAGGTTTCCCAGTCGGCCCACAGCGCATCAAAGGACTGGCGCACATTCGGCCCGTCCCGTGACGAGATGAAGCGCTGCAAGTCGAAGGCAAAGTCTTGCCGGCCGATGCGTCCCTTGAACGTGCCGGCACGGAAGGTGTTGATGTACTCGGCAAAGGCCAGGCGCAGGTCGACACGGTTCTGGTCGGCGCCACCGATTGAGGTTTTGTCATAGGCCCGCGCGTCCTCCAGCTGGGTGAACACCCGCCAGTTTTCGTTCAGGTGCAGGTCGGCATGCACCTGGAACCGCTGGATCAGGTACCGGTCACGGGCCACGTTCTTCACACCGAAACCGCCGGCGTCGTTCATCTCGAAGCGCTCCCGCAAGGTCGCACCCAGGGACAGGTAAGTGAACGGGTTCGCATCGGACAGCGAGATGTACTTGAGGTTATCCAGCGGCTGCGTACGCAGCGCCGGGTCTTTGAGCACCGACCAGTCTTCCTGCCAGCGGTTGGCTTTGATCGCCGGGCGCGTAGGTTGATCGTCGGCGTGGACGCCGGCGGCCAGCAGCGGCCACAGCACCGCGAGGCCCCAGCCTGTGCCGCGGATCATTTTGCCCCGCTGAGCTGGTGGATCTCCGCGACGTAACCGCCCGGGAATTCCACCAGCGCGCTGCGCCGGCCCTTACTGTCAAACGCCGGGACCAGCACCTTGGCACCGGAGCCAGTGGCTTTGCCCAGGGTGTCGGTCAGGTCGGCCACCTGGTAGCCGGTGGTTTCATGGCCGAAGGGGTAGGGCAGTTGGCCGTTGGTGACCAGCACCGCCATGCGTCCGAACGGCGACTCGATGTCGACACGGCGGTAGTTGCCACTGGCTTGCCCGATATCCACGGCGGGCGCGTGCTTGTCATCCGCCAGGACCTTGCCGTGGGAAAATCCGAGGAACGCCTTGATAAAGGTGTCGGCGCGATCACCCGAGACATATACCCGGTTTTCCGGAACCGTCTGGAACGCCGCATAGTCCGGCGTTTTGGTGTGCCAATAGAGCTGCATATTCACGCCCCCCGGCCATTGAATCACCGCATCACGGCCGATAGGGTCGGGAAAATCACTGACGATCACTGCCGCGCCGTTTTCCCGGGCGGCCTTCAGGGCAACGTCCATGTCCTTGACCAGGTAGCCGTTACGCTCCTGACCGAATGGATGCGGGACAGGCGTGGTGAAGCCGAACAATGACACGGTGCCCGCCGGCGTCTGCAGCAGTTGCGAGGTAGTACTGCTGGGCACTGGCAGTACATTCACCACCACCTGCGCCGTGCTTTTTCCGCCGAAGGTGGCGAGAAAACTCTGGGCAAAGCGGTCCACGTCGGCCGGGGCGACATAGACGTGGCTGGTGTCGTATTGCGGTGCCACGGCCACATTCGGGGTTGCGGCAAACGCATTGCCCGTCATCTGTGCGGCCAACAGCGTCAAGGCCAGGGATATCGTCGTCACTTTCTTGCACATGCCCACTCTCCAGCACTTTTCAGCGTGATCGAAAAGTCGCCAGCTTAGGGGCCTGTCTGTCGGGCGGATTGTATGGACGTGCTCGGTTGAACGGTTCAGCGTCTACGCTGGTCAACTGACTTCAACGTCTGAACACACAGGTGAACGAAATGGCCAAGACTTACAGCTACGCCGCTCGTGACTCCAAGGATTCACTCAAGCCCTTCACATTCGAGCGCCGCGCCCCGGGGGCCGATGATGTGCAGATCGACATTCTCTACTGTGGCGTCTGCCACTCGGACCTGCACACCGTACGCAACGAATGGAACAACACCCTGTACCCGTCGGTGCCGGGCCATGAAATCGTTGGCCGGGTGACCGCAGTGGGCGCCAACGTGAGCAAATTCAAGGTAGGCGACCTGGCCGGTGTCGGCTGCATGGTCGACAGCTGCCAGCAGTGCGAATCCTGCGCCGAGGGCGAGGAGCAATACTGCGAAAACGGTTTCACCGGCACCTACAACGGCCCGGCGTTTGGCGGCGAAAACACCTTCGGCGGCTACTCCGACAATATCGTGGTCAAGGAGAAGTTCGTCCTGCGCATCTCCCATGACGAGAGCAACCTCGCGGCAGTCGCGCCCTTGCTGTGCGCCGGCATCACCACCTATTCACCGCTGCATCACTGGAACGTCGGGCCGGGCAAGCGCGTCGGCGTCGTTGGCCTGGGTGGCCTGGGGCATATGGCGGTGAAAATCGCCCACGCTATGGGCGCCTACGTCGTGCTGTTCACCACCTCGCCGAACAAGCGCGAAGACGGCCTGCGCCTGGGCGCCGATGAAGTGGTGGTGTCGAAGAACCCGGATGAAATGGCCAAGGTCGCCAACTCCCTGGACTTCATCCTCAACACCGTGGCCGCGTCCCACAACCTGGATGCGTTCCTCAACCTGCTCAAGCGCGACGGCACCATGACCCTGGTGGGTGCACCGGACAGCCCGCACCCGTCACCGACGGTATTCAACCTGATCTTCAAGCGCCGCAGCCTGGCCGGGTCGTTGATCGGTGGCATCCAGGAAACCCAGGACATGCTGGATTTCTGCGCCAGGCACGGGATTGTCTCGGACATCGAAATGATCGACATCCAGAACATCAATGAAGCCTATGAGCGGATGCTCAAGGGCGATGTGAAGTATCGGTTCGTGATCGACATCGACAGCCTGAAGAAAGAAAAACACGCGGCCTGAGGTACGCTCGATAAGTTGCAGCAGATCCAGTGTGGGAGCTGGCAAGCCAGCTCCCACATTTTTGTATGCATTGATCAGGCCGACAGGTGCTCATACAAAATCGTCGCACCCACCAGCATCAACACCACGCCGCCGACCATCTCGGCGCGCTTGCCCACCACCGTGCCCAGCACCCGGCCGAGCATCATGCCGATAGTCACCATGGTCATCGTCGCCAGACCGATAGCCGCCGCGGCCACCAGGATATTCACGTCGACAAACGCCAGGCCCACGCCCACGGCCAGGGCATCAATGCTGGTGGCAAACGCCGTCACGGCAAGGATCATGAAGGAGTGCTGGCTCGGTTTCTCTTCCTCTGGATCATTGGCCTTCAAACCGTTGTAGATCATGTGCAGGCCCAGGCCGACCAGCAGGGTGAAGGCGATCCAGTGGTCCCAGTTTTGCACCCAGCGGGTGGCGGCCTGGCCGATGGCCCAGCCGATAATCGGGGTAATGGCTTCAATCACACCAAAGATCAGGCCGGCCCGCAGGGCTTCGGTCAAGCGTGGTTTGTGCAGGCTGGAACCTTTGCCGATGGCCGCCGCAAAGGCGTCCGTGGACATGGCAAGGGCGAGAAGGATCAGGGAAATGGGGTTCACGGCAAGATTTCCAGTCGGGCTGTATGAGTCAACGACACAACCACACGCCCGACTTCAGGCATGGATGTGTCGCTGGTCTCACCAACCAAAATGGTGTTCGCACCACGGCATGTTGCCGAGAATGTTGATACGAACGCTTCGAGAATCCGAAGCAGGCTACTCCCCAACGAGGTGGCGGATCATAGCCCTGGCCATATGAAAATTTTGTTAACGGGTGATCACGGGTGCTCCAGATGGCACCGCACCTGCTGGCTCATGCCCCCCGTCAACCGCTGCGGCCGCTCACATCCTTTGGTGCGCCTCGGGCAGCGGTCGAGAAAGAAACACCCGGCCGGCAATACGCGGTTCCCCGGCAGCTCCGTCGGCGCGCTGACGTAAGCATCATCCAGCGCCACCCCAAGCTTGGGCACCGCCTCCAATAGCAATTGGGTATACGGATGCTTCGGCTGTTCCAGCACCTGCTCGGCACACCCCAGTTCCACAATCTGCCCCAGGTACATCACCGCCACCCGGTCGGCCATGTGCCGCACCACCGAGACGTTGTGGGAGATCAGGATGTAGGTCAGCCCCAGCCGGCGCTGCAGCTCGGCCAGCAGGTTGAGGATTTGCGCCTGCACCGAGATGTCCAGCGCCGAGGTGGGTTCGTCCAGCACCAGGATGCTCGGGTTGGAGGCGAGCGCGCGGGCGATGGCGATGCGTTGCCGTTGGCCACCGGAGAACTGGTGCGGGTAGCGGTCCAGGTATTCGGCGCGGATGCCCACTTGGGCGGCGACTCTGGCGGCGATGGTGCGCATTTCGCTCTTGGGCGTGTCACCGAGGGCGAACAGCGGTTCGGTGATGATTTTCCAGATGGGCAGGCGCGGGTCGAGGGACGATTGCGGGTCCTGGAACACGATCTGCACGTGGCGGTGACGTTCCCGGGCGCTTTCGTAGACCCAGTCGACTTCGCCGTCGCTGGGCTTGACCAGGCCCATCAGCAGTTGGGCGAGGGTGCTTTTGCCGCAGCCGGATTCGCCGACAATGCCCAGGGTTTCCCCACGGCGCACTTGCAGGTCGATGCCATTGAGGGCGTGGGCGTAACCGCGCGGGCGGCCCAGCCAGTCGGTTTTTACCGGGAACTTGACCCGTACATCTCGCAGGGCCAGCAGTGAATCCTGGGACACTGTCATTGCACCGACTCCCCGGCAGTCAGCCAGCACGCGCTTTTGCGGGTACCGACAGGGTTGATCAGATCCAGGCGCGGGCGTTCGATGCATTGGCTCATGGCCTGTGAGCAGCGTTCGCGGAAGGTGCAGCCTGAGGGCAGGGCGGCGAGGTTGGGCACCTGGCCGGGGATGGTCAGCAGGTCGTCACCGGGTTTCACCTGTTCCGGCAAACCGCTGAGCAGGCCCTGGGTGTAGGGGTGGCGCGGGTCGCTCATGACCTGGGCGGTAGGGCCTTCTTCCACCACGGCGCCGGTGTACATCACGTACACCCGGTCGCAGAACTGCGAGACCACGGCCATGTCGTGGGTGATCAGCAAAATCGCGGTGCCGCGTTCCCGGGCTTTTTCCCGCAGCAGCAACAGCACCTGGCGTTGCACGGTGACGTCGAGGGCAGTGGTGGGTTCGTCGGCGATCAGCAACTGCGGGTCGCAGGAAAACGCCAGGGCGATCATCACCCGCTGGCGCATGCCGCCGGAGAGTTCGAAGGGGTAGCTGTCGAGCACCTGTTCGGGGTCGGCGATGTGCATGTCCCGCAGCAGGGCGATGGCCTTGGCGCGGGCGTCGGCCTTGCTCAGGCGCTGGTGGTGGATGATCACGTCGAGCATCTGCCGGCCGATGCGCCGGGTCGGGTTCAACGCGGTCATCGGCTCCTGGAAGATCATCGCCGCGTCACGCCCGCGAATCTGCAACAGCTCTTTCTCGCTGGCAGCCAGCATGTCGCGGCCCAGCATCTGCAGGCTGCCGGCGGTGATGCGGTAACTGCGCTCCGGCAGCAGGCGCAGGCTGAGCATCGCGGTCACGGATTTGCCGGAGCCGGACTCACCCACCACGCCGACGACTTCGCCGGGGTTGACGTGCAAGGACACGCCGTTGAGCGCCTGCACATTGTTACGGTAAGCCGGAAATTCCAGGCTCAGGTTGTCGATGGCAAGGACTGCCGAACTGGACATGGTCATTTCCCCTGTTGCCGTGGGTCGAGCAGGTCACGAACACCGTCACCCAGCAGGTTGAAACCGGTCGCGGTGACCAGGATCGCCAGCCCCGGAAAGGTCGAGTACCACCAGTTGTCGAGGATGAAATTGCGCCCGGTGGCAACCATCGCCCCCCATTCGGCGGTGGGCTGTTGCGCACCGAGGCCGATGAAGCCCAGGGCCGAGGCCATCAGGATCGCGCTGCCGATGTCCAGGCTCAGTTGCACCAGCAACGGTGGCATCGCATTGCGGCCCACGTGCCATGACACGATGTGCCAGCGCCCGGCGCCGAAGGTCTGGGACGCCTTGACGTAGCCCATCTGCCGAATGCTCAGGGCCTGGCCGCGGGCGAGGCGCACGTAGAACGGAATACGCACCACGGTGATCGCCAGCATCGCGTTGAACAGGCTTGGGCCCAGTGCCGCGGCCAGGGCCATGATCAGCACCAGGGACGGCACCGACAGCATGATGTCCATCAGGCGCATGATCAGGCTGTCGAAACGCCCGCCGATAATCCCCGACAGGCAGCCCAACAGGCCACCCACCAGGCAGGATGAAAACGCCACGAACAGGCCGACGCCCACCGACTGGCGGCTGCCGTACAGCACCCGGCTGAACAGGTCGCGGCCGACTTCATCGGTGCCAAACCAGTGTTCGGCCGAGGGCTCGGCGAGACGTTGGGCCAGGTTCAGGGCGTTGGGGTCATGGCTGGCCAGCCAGGGGGCGAACGCCATGCAGATCAGCACGATCAGGGTGATGGTCAGGCCGGCAATGGTCAGCGGGCTGCGGCGTATTTGATACCCCAGGTATTCCAGTCGCGCGCGCCAGGTGGGGCGCTGCTCCAGGGGCACCGGTACGGGCATGGTCACGGGAGCGGTCATCTCAATTCACCTCGCCGATACGCGGGTCGACCACGCGGTAGAGCAGGTCGATCAGCATGTTGAGCAGTACATAAATAAACGACACCAGGATCGCGAAGCCCATCACTGCCGGGAAGTCCAGGGACTGGATCGACTTGACCACATAGGCGCCCATGCCCGGCCAGGCGAACACGGTTTCGGTGAGCACCGCGCCGTAGAGCAGGTCGCCGAGGGTCAGGCCGAGCACGGTGATCGACGGGATCAGCGCGTTGGGCAAGGCGTGGCGCAGGATGACGGCCCAGCGCGACAAACCATAGGCGCGGGCGGTGCGGATGTAGTCTTCGCCCAACTGGTCGAGCATCGCCGAGCGGATCTGCCGGGCGACCACGCCGAGGTTGACGAAACCCAGGGTCACGGCGGGCAGGATCAGGTGCTCCAGCGCATTCAGGAACAGCGGGATATCGCCGGCCAGCAGCGAGTCGATCAGGTAGAAACCGGTAATCGTGCGCGGAGGTTCGAGGCCTTCGTCCAGCCGACCGCTGCCGGGCAGCCAGCCGAGTTGGCCGTAGAACAACACGATCAAACCCAGGCCGAGCCAGAAGGCCGGGGTGGAAATGCCGGTGACCGCCAGCGTTCGGGCGATCTGGTCGATGGCGCGGTTGTGGTACACCGCTGACAGCACGCCCAGCGGCACGCCCACCAGCACCGAGAGCAGCAGGGCGGCCACCGCCAGTTCGAGGGTCGCGGGGAAGAAGGCTTTCAGGTCTTCCAGCACCGGGCGGCTGGTGCGGATCGAGGTGCCGAGGTCGCCGTGTAGCAGGTCGCTCATGTAGCGGCCATATTGCTGATACAGCGGCAGGTCGAGGCCGAGTTGATGGCGGATGTTCTCGACAATGGCGTCGCTGGCCCGGTCGCCGGCAATCAGGCGCGCCGGGTCACCCGGGATCAGGTGGGAGATGCAGAAAGTAATCAGCGAAACGCCGACGACGACCAAAATCAGGCCGAACAGGCGTTTGCGCAACATATTCAGGAAGGCCATGGGTACCTCATTGTGGCGAGGGGGCTTGTCCCCCGTTGGGCTGCGAAGCAGCCCCCAGCAAGATCAGTGCATTTTCCCGGCCAATAACCCGGTGGCGAACTTAGGGCTGCTGCGCAGCCCAACGGGGGACAAGCCCCCTCGCCACAACAGCGGTCGTACCACAGGGTGTATTGGCGCCGGAGCGGTATTTACTTGCTGATCTCAGCCACGTTAAACACCTGCTCCAGCATCGGATGGAACACATAACCCTTCACCGAATCACGCATCGGCAGGGTGTAGTTCTTCTGGTACAGGTAGGCGTACACGCTGTCCTTGAGCACGATCTTCTGTGCTTCCTGGTACAACTCGGTGCGTTTGGCCGTGTCGTTGTTGGCCGCTGCATCGCGGATCAGCTTGTCCACCACCGGGTTGCTGTAGAACGAACGGTTGCCCGGCAGCCCTTGCAGGGAAGAGTCGAACCAGAAGTTCATGTACATGTAGGGGTCGGAGAAGTCCGGTGCCCACGAGCCGATCGACACGTCGAAGTCACCCTTGCCCAGGCGCTCGCGCATGGTGGCGTTGGCCAGTTTTTCCATCTTCAGGTTGATCCCCAGCGGCGCCAGGCTGGCTTGCAGGGTCAGGCCGATGGATTCCCAGTCAGGGTCCTTGTCGGAGTACATGTAGTTCAGGTTGGTGATTTTTTGCGGGAGTTTCTTCAGGTTGGCGCCGGCGCCGTCCAGGTCCTGTTTCATCATTGGCAGGCTTGGGTCGTTGGCCCACATGCCGGCGGGAATCGGCCCGTTCATCAGCTTGGCCTGGCCCTTGAGGATGCCGTCGACGATGCCTTTGTAGTCCACCGCATCAACGATCGCCTGGCGGGCGTTCTGGTTGTTCAGCGGGGCTTTCTGGTTGTTCAGGTAAAGGTAGGTCACCCGCAGTGACGGGAATTCCTTGATCACCACGTCTTTCTTTTTGGCCAGGTTGGTCAGTTGGTCCTGGGGCATGTCTTCGGCGATGTCCAGGTCACCGCGTTCCAGTTGCAGGCGGCGCACCGAGGCTTCGCTGATGATCTTGATCACCACCTTGTTCAGCGCGGGCTTGGTGCCGGCGTAATAGGTGTTGGGCTCCAGGGTCAGGCTCTGGCCCTTCTGCCAGTTGGTCAGGCGGAACGCACCGGAGCCGGCGGTGTGGGTGGAAAGGTAGGCGTTGACGTCACCCTGTTTCACCACGTCCGGGTTGATGATGCCGGCGCCGTTGTGGGCGAGGGTGTAGAGGAAGGGCGCGTAGGGTTTGGTCAGGGTGAAACGCACGGTCAGTGGGTCGACCACCGTGACCTTCATGTCATCCGGGAACGCGCCGGACGGGCCTTGCTTGAGCTGCATCACGCGGTCGAAGGAGAACTTCACCGCATTGGCGTCGACGTCGGCGCCGTCATCGAACTTGTTGCCGGGCTTGAGCTTGAAGTCCCACACCAGGCCGTCGGCCGAGGTGGTCCAGCTGTCGGCGAGGTCGCCCTTGACCTCGGTGCTGCCCTTGCCGTTTTCGACTTTGTAGGCCACCAGTTTCTGGTACGCCGGGTACGTCACCGCCCAATCGTTGTTGTCGATGGTCACGGCCGGGTCGAGGGTTTGCGGGTCGGCGGCCTTGCCGATCATCAGGGTGTCTTTGGGGGCGGCGGCACTTGCCGATTGCCACGCGCCCAGGCTCAGGGCGGCGCACAGCAGGGAGAGTGCGAGGGTCTTGCGGTTGCTTGGGGTCATGCCGGTTTCCTTGATTATTTAGAGGAAAAAGCGGGTTGGTTTTTTTTTATGAAATCTATAACCGGGCAGTTGGAGCTAAAGGGTGCAGCTAATTATTGTGATGGTACGTTCCCTGGGGTCAGTGCGACTCCTCAATTAATGGGAAAAGTTCGGCATCCGGCAATTCGTAATGCCACCACTCGGTAGCAATCGCCTTGAAGCCGGCACCGAGCATGATCCCCAACAGCAGCAGGCGATTGCGCTGCACCTGTGGGGGCAGGTCGGGGTAGAACTGGTGGGACTTGGGTTCCATGGCATCGAATGCCGTGCCCATGTCCAGCGGGCTACCGTGTTCATCAAGCAGCGTCAGGTCGACGGCCACGCCACGGGTGTGGTGCGAGCCCAGGCGCGGGTCGCGCACGTAGTCCGGGTTGGGCAGGGCTTGCCACAGCAGTTGCTGGGCGTAGGCAGGGCGATAGGCGTCGTAGATCAGCAAGGTCATGCCGGCCTGGCGTGCGAGTTCGCTGGCCTTGCGCAGGCAGGCGGCCGCTTCGGTGTGCAGCAGGCAACGGGCGTTGCGGTAGATCACGGTGCCTGCCAGGTTGTCGGCACTGGCGTAGATCAGGTCGACCTGTACCGGGTACTCCGGTGGGGCGATTTCTACCAATGGGCTGGTATTCACTCAAGCATTTCCTTTCAAGGGTCAGGATTCGAACTGGCCGAAGGCCTGTTGCAGGGCGCGGTTTTTTGCCAGGCGGGCATCCAGGCGCTCGCCGTATCGGTCGGCGACGGCAGACACCATCAGGTTGAACAGGCACGTCAGCGGCGCCATGGAGTCCCAGAACTGGCCGACGTCGGTTTTCAGTTGCAGCAGGTCCAGGWCGTAGTCCCGGGCCCAGGGGCATTGCAAGTCGGTGATCAGCGCCAGGGGCAGGCCATGGGCATTCGCGGTCTCGCAGAACGTGGGCGTGATACTGGAATAGGCGCGAAAATCGGCGGTAATGGCGTAGGGTTTTTCAAAGCCGGAGTTCAGGGTCTCGGCGTAGATCCCCGACAGGCCGTCGACGTAATAGACCTTGGGCCGAATGTATTCCAAGTGGCTGTGGAACGCATTGAGGATGCCCCGGGTGGACTGGATACCGAGGATGAACACCGCGTCGGCGTCCACGATGTGCTGCACGATGTCGGCAAAACCCTGGCTGCGGGCCAGGCCGTAGACGTGCTGGATGGCCTCGATCTCGCGGTTGAGCGAGCGGTCGAGGGCATCTTCCTGGTCGTTCTCCTGGCGAAAGGCGCCGAGGCGGTCGGTGATCAGCCAGGACGCTTGCGGGTCGCCACGCAGGCCTTGTTTCACATCATCGAGGTTGCGATAGCCCAGGGTGCGCAGAAAACGGCCCACCGAAATCCCGGTGGTGCCGGCTTGCTGGGCGATGCTGTCGGCGGTTTCGAACGGTAGTTGCTGCAGGTTGCCCAGCAGGTAGGTAGCGATGCGCTTGCCGGTGGGGGTCAGCGTCGGGAACTGCTGTTCCAGCGTGCGCTGGAAGCTGTTTTTATCCATGACACTCTCGCGGCTACCGGTCATTGATGTTACTCGAATGTCGTGTTTTTAATTTCTGTTAGAAACATAACATCGGCTGTCGCGATAACACAATGGCTTTTTTTCGAGTGGGTACACAGGGGGGGACAAGCGGCGATCAAGGCCGCTGGGGTTTCACCGAAGTACCAAAGGTATTGCCCATGCGCACGCTGGTCGCCGCCGGTGTGGAAAGCCCGATCTGGTTCGGCTTGCGCTTTTCGATGGGCACTTGTTGCGCCTCCTGGTTCTTCTGCGTCGCCTTGGCGGCGTCCGGGTTGTTGCCCATCTGCTGGCTCAGGCAGCCGTAGTCCGGCGCCTTGTAGCCATCCACATTGACCTCGGCGCAGCCACCGGGCTTGCCTTCGGCGTGGGCCGCCAACGGCAGGGCTGCACACAGCAACAGGCTGGCGAGGGTTGGGAACAGGTTCATCGGTGCCTCCTGGCGGGCCCTGGGAAATGGGCCGGTATGGCGCAAAAGTGTAGTGCAGCGGGCTGCCCGTCACCGTGATGTTTTTTTTGCTGGCACCGTAACATCAGGTTCATAAACTGGCCTCAGGATGACGGTTTTGTAGGCTATGTCGGACGTGTTGCGATGCTGAGCAGGAGCGCTTGGAGGCACGCGGGCTGCTGCCTGGCCCTGCTATGGGGGCTGGTGTCGAGCGTGCGGGCCGACGTGATCCTGGACCTGCCTGCGCAGACGCTGGACAGCGCCCTCCAAGCGTTCAGCCATGCCACCGGCATGGCGGTGCTGGTGGATCGCGAACTGACCCGGGGCCGGCGTTCCATCGGCGTGCATGGCCGCTACAGCGCGCAGCAAGCCCTGAGCCTGCTGCTGACAGGGAGTGGCTTGATGGCGCGATATGCCCGCAGTGATGCGTTCACCCTGCAAGTCCCCGAGGTCAGCCAGCCGGCAGCGACCCGAGGACGGAAGGCGGCGAACGCGGCTCGGATCAACAACAGCTACGCCACGGCCTTGCAGCAGGCGATCGAGCGCAGTTTGTGCCGGTCGCCGCTGACCCGTCCCGGCAGTTTCCGGGCGCTGGTGCAGGTGTGGGTCAACGGTGACGGGGTGATCGAACACAGCCGCCTGGTCAGCTCCACCGGTGACCTGCAGCGTGACGAAGCGCTGGTCCTGGGCCTCGGTTCCACCCGGGTCGAACGGCCGGCGCCGAGTTCACTGCGCTTGCCGGTGACCTTACTTTTGATGCCCGACTCAACAGGAACACGCATGGAATGCACAGCAGGGGAAGGAGTTTCCGGGGCATGAAAGACACCGGCCACAGCACGATGGTCAGCCTGTTCCTGGCGTCCTACGAGGACTTCAAGGTACGCCTGCGCAAGCGCCTCGGATCAGAAGACCTGGCCAACGACGTGCTGCACGAAACCTACCTGCGGGTCGACCGCATGGACGTGCCGCCGAACCTGGCGCAACCCAATGCGTACCTGTACCGCATGGCCTTGAACATCGCCGCCGACCGTCGCCAGGCAGATGCCCGGCTGCTGACCGGCAGCGAAGTCGAAGAACTGTTGCAGACGGTGGATGAAGCCCAGGACCCGTCGCGGGTGGTGGGCGGCCAGCGCGAAATCCAGTCCCTGCTCAAAGCCCTCTACGAACTGCCGGCGCGGCGGCGCCAGATCCTCATCGCCGCGCGCCTGGAAGAGGCGCCGCACCTGGAAATCTCCAAGCGTTTCGGGATTTCCACGCGCATGGTTGAAAAGGAAATCAAGGCCGGGTTGGGGCATTGCGCACAGCGCCTTGAAAGAAAAGTGATCCAGCGGTTCGGTCCCGGGGCCGGAAAACCGTCTTAGTGATTGAGTCCCTGAAAAATCCGTGAGTACCTGCGCGCTTGAACATTTTTAACCTCTCCACTGCCCGGGATACGCCAGACAGCCCCCTGCACAACGAAGCGCGTGACTGGCTGGTGCTGCTGACCTCGGGTCGGGCCACCGTCGCCGATGCGAAGGCCTTGCGCCTGTGGTGCGCCCAGAGCCCGGAACATGCCCGGGCGTTCGAGCAGGCCAAGGTGGTGTGGCAGCACTTGGCACCGGCCGCCGAGCAGTTTTCCTGCCCACGGCATTTTGGGCGCCGCGCGTTTTTGGGCGGCGCGATTGCGGCGTCGGCGGCGGTGTTTATGGTGCGGTTTACCGTGCCGGGTGGGTTTGCCGGGTTGACGGCGGATTACCGCACGGAGGTCGGTGAGCAGCGGCGGGTGGAGTTGAATGACGGTGTTCGGCTGGAGCTCAATACCCAGACGCGGATCAGTCGGCGTGATGACGGGATTGAGTTGTTGGAGGGGGAGGTTGAGGTGCTGGCCAATGTGGCGATGCCGCTTCGGGTTCAGGCGGGTGGTGGGTGGTTGAGTACGGCGCAGGCGCGGTTCAATGTGCGTAATACGGATCACAGTGTGTGTGTGACGTGCATTGACGGCGCGGTGGCGGTGGCGGTGGGTGGGCGTACGGTTCGGCTTGAAAGCGGGCGGCAGGTGACGTATGACGCTGGCGGTGTGGGTGAGCCGGTAGCGGTGGATGCGCAGGCGGTGGTGGCCTGGCGGGAGCAGGTGTTGGTGTTTGATAACGCGACCCTGGCGACGGTGGTGGATGAGATTAATCGCTATCGGCCGGGGATGTTGTTGTTGATGAATGCTGAGCTGGGCAAGCGGCGGGTGCAGGCGCGGTTTAGTTTGCATCAACTGGCGGGGGTGGCGTTGTTGATTCGCGATGCTTATGGGGCCAAGTGTACGGAGTTGCCTGGCGGTGTCGTTTTGTTGAGTTAGATGGGTGTGCATATCCGTTATTTGGGTAACGGCTGCCTATGGTTTCGCTCTTACAGCGACTCACTTTGGAAAAGCCCCAAAGTAAGCAAAGGGCTCTGCCCCGCCTGTCGGCACCTCGCCTAGGCTCGGTGTTCCCTCACTCCGGCGATGCTCCGCGGGCCGCCGCGATGGGCCATCCTTGGCCCAGCGCGGCTAAACCGGCGTCCTGCCGGTTTACCCGCTCCGCACCACCTGCGTTCGGCCTCGGGCTTATTGGGGCAGTCAGAGCCAGATCAAGATCAAAAGCAAGAG
>NZ_JARIXR010000043.1:0-37893 GCF_029269205.1 Pseudomonas sp. 1912-s
TCTCGCTCTTCGGTGACCCGCTTGAGTTCGGCTCGCAGACGACGCAGTTCAGCGTGCTGATCATCGTCTTGCTTCCGTTCTCCTTGAGGTTTGCTGTAGCGCTTTATCCAGGCATAGAGGCTATGCGACGACACGCCAAGACGCGCCGCCACATCAGCGACAGGCAGCTTCTTTTCGGTCACTTGATTGACCGCTTGGATTTTGAATTCTTCGGGGTAACGCGGGTTGCTCATGGCACCTCCTAATTGACCTCAGTTTAAGGCAAAGAGGTGTCTACGAAACCCGGGGCGATTCATATCGGTGAACTGCTGGATCTGCATGCCAAGGACTGCTTGGATGTCTCAGAACAGTGGCTGGTGTTTGTTAACCGAAAAAGCACCTACAACTTGTTCGGTACTCGGCAGGTGGAAGTAAGGCCAATCGAACCAATCGCTGTGAAGATGATTAAAAATCTAGTCGGAATGCAGAAAATCTTGAAACGGGTTGGATTCATTAGCGAACTCCAAGGTCTCTTCGCAAGCCCTTCCGGTAAGGGCAATGCCGCGTTTTCCAAGGTCTCGGTGTATGGCTTCAACCAGAATCTCGACTTTTTTTGTGATTACTTCGAAACCCAAACGAACGAAGACGGGCAGCGTTATTACATTCGCCAACATCAGCTTCGCAGGTTCTTCGCCATGCTTTTCTTCTACTCCAGCAGTTTCGGTGGGCTTGAAACTCTGCAATGGATGCTAGGACATACCGATGTGAAGCATGTCTGGCATTACCTCACCGAGTCTATGGACGGTGCCACCCTGCGTGGGGCAAAAGCGCAGTTTGTGGCCGAAGCACTCCACAATGGCGATGAAGCCAGCTTTGAAAGCCTAGCGGCCCTGTTGAAAGCTCGCTACGGTACTGAGGATTTCACCATTGTCGACACCGAGGAGCTCGAAGACTACCTTTCAGATCTCATGGAAGAAGGCTCCGTGGAGATTGAGCCGGAATTCATCGAGGATGGTGAAGGTCAACGCTTCAAGGTAGTAGCTCGTGTCAAGCAGGTGACAGCATGAAGAAGACTGATGCTCGTGTAGAGCGCAACACTTCGGCGCTTTTCACACTGGTTGAGTGCCTGGAAAAAATCCGTAGGGCTCCCGACACCTTTAGAGGCAACAAAGAGCTGGTGGCAGCCCTGAAAAGTCAGAGCTCAACGGCAGCTCTGAACTTCAGTTTCACCGTAGGCGAAGAGACGAAGACAACTAATCCTGTCAGCCTGAACACTCTGAAGACTTATGCGGAAAGTAACCTGCCTACGGGATTCGACGGACTGAATAAACTTCGTGTCGCGGCCCTTGAAGCGCTAGAGGCCGCAGAGCGACGCGAGGAGCGCTCCAATAAGCGAACCAAGGTGGGTCTATCGCTGCGAGTCGCAGAATTGGAGCAGAAACTGGCCTTGCACCAAAAAACGAACCTCACACTGCTTCATGCTCTAGGCAATGCTCGCGATCACATCAAAAGTGTCAGGGATGCGCCAAACGCTGGTGTCAGGTCACTAAGGGCACAGGAGGCCATCAAAGCGCTGACAGCGATGGCATCGCTGAACGCCCCACCTTACGACAAGATTCCTGCGCCCAATGGCCCTTCTGTTGTAAACCTTGATGAATACAGAAGATGACGAAGAAAAGTCAAAACCAGCTGTTCTCGGTCTTGGAAGAGACGACGCTATTTTCCCACATGGCGCTGGGAACGATTGAGACAAGGACATTCAACAATGTCCCATTTGTAACTTGGCCGAACGGTGCGCCCTGTGTGCCGGTGAATCAGTACATTCTGTCGATGATGGAACGGCCTGGTCGCAACGGCAACCGCAACCTATCAACACGGGGCTCTAAAGGCGGAACCTTCGGCGAGTACGCCTCCAAGATAAGCCACCTGGTTCGTTATTGCTATTATGCCAACATCGACTTCATTCACCTGACTGACTCCAAGTTTACAGAGTTTATCGATTCACTAAGGGACGAAAAGTCTCGAATTTATCCAACCGCCAATAAAAGAACTGAGCCTACAATTCTAGGCATAGGTCGAGTCTGCCTAGCCTTTCTGGAGTTTGTCGGTAGGCTTCACGAGAACCCAAGTTTTGTCGCTGTCGGCGGGACGATCAGAATCACCATGCACGCCTTTACGATTAAATATCGTAATGGCCGCTCGTTGAAAAAAGAGTTTGTACATCATCACTCGCTGAGCCTTGGCGGACGGGTTCGCTCGATATTCCCGATTTCAGACGAAAACATAAAGCGCCTGTTGGATGCGGTGGACAGGGATTCCAAATCACGATTTATTGACTCCAGAAGAAAGATCATGCTTCTGCTGTTAGAGCACACCGGTGCACGCAGGGGAGAAATTTCGAGAATATTTGTTAAAGACATCCTTAATGCACTGGAGATGGATGAGCCAATGCTTAGGCTAGAGACTTGGAAGCAAGGGGTGTCAAGCCAGCGGTTTATTCCTGTTCACAAAATGGTTCTCAGCGATATCAAAAAGCACATGGACTTCATGCGCAGAAAGATCGTCAAGGGAAAAGTAGACGATGGCTTTCTGTTCATATCACAAACTTTTGCAAAGGGTATATCCCCGGACACAATCACCTCGGAAATTTCTCTTCTGAAAAAGGCGGCTGGTATTAAAGAAAAAATATTTCCGCATATGTTCCGGCATGCCTTCATTACGAATAAATTTGTCCAGCTGATTAAACAGCATGAGCTAGAAAATCCTGATCAATTCAGGCAGTCCTTGCTGAGCAGCCAAACCTTCATTACCGAAGTAATGATGTGGACGGGACACAAGTCTGCAGAGGCTGTTGAGCGCTACATTCACCTGGCATTCAAGAAGGTCGCTAATTACGCTGCGACAGTATCGTCAGTGCACTTAGCCTCAGCCATGCAGCTATTCGACCGTAAGCAGCGCGGATTACTCAGTCGACTCAAGGCAGGTCTCGCTATTGAAGAATACGAAACAGAGCTGTTAGAACTTCAGCGATTAAGGGATGAGGACTTTGATATCGCCCGGAAACGGGCAAGCTCTAATTGACAATTCAGGGCTTGCCCCCTTCGGGGTACGGCTGTCGTAAACCAAACCCCTGGCTGCGCCAGGTTTTGGCCCTCCGGGCTTTCATCCTCAAGCCTCTGCCCTTCCTGGGCCGGCGCGCTCCGCTTGCAGTTTTGCCCGCAAACGGTAATCACTGATCGCTTCATATGCACGCCCGCTGGCTTCCCTTAGGCCGGAAACATCGATCTAGGAGGGCTGGGACGACCCCTAGGTCGCGCCACGCTTTCAGATAGGGTGAAGAGCGTAGACCTGCTTACGTTTGCCATAAAGCGCGGTCTGGAGCACTTCGTTGCCTGCGCTGGCGGCCTCCGCAGCCTTGATGAGCTTGAGCATGCTGTTGACCGTGTTCGTCTTGCACTGGTAAGGCCAGTTTAGCTTTCGCTGACAAGCAGTTTCACATCTACATTCGAGAGCTGCTCATCAGTTGATATACTAATCCTATCGTCTCGCACACAGAACCAGAATTCCTCAACCTTTGCGGCATTGCCACTCAAAAAAGCGTCTAGCAAAGCAGGCGGACGCTTCAGCAAGTCAAACCCTTTCCGTGCTTCTTCAAGGTTTACCGAGTGTTCTTTCATCCTATCAAGATGCCAATCTCGGCTAGCGCCACACGAGCCATTATAATTATCCATCTGCTCAAGACCTGAAACTACAGCTTGTCCATGGCGGCAACCTCTAAAAATTTAGCCAAGTTGCTTATAATCTTCACAGATTAAGTAAAAATCAACTGAAATATATTGGTGATTCGTTGATGCGTTATTTGGATTCTTTACACGTACCTGTAAATCATTAAAATCATATTAATTCTCTACGTGCAGTTGTAGGCCTTGGAGTTTTATCGAGCACTGTGATCCATCATGAACCTGACAACACTCAGTGCGCTTGCGGCTGCCAGCTTCAGCGCATCGGTGAAGACGTCAGCGAAAAGCCGGACTACACGCCAGACGTGTTCACCGTCGAACGGCATGTGCGTGGGAAATGGGCCTGCCGGCATTGCGAAACACTCATCCAGACCCCGGTACCGCCCCAGGTGATCGACAAGGGCATCCCCACTGCCGGCCAGCTGGCGCATGTGATGGTGGCGAAGTTCGCCGACCACCTGCCGCTGTATCGACAGGAAAAGATCTTCGGCCGTGCCGGCATGGCCATCCCGCGCTCGACACTGGCGCATTGGGTGGGTCAAACCGGCGTGCAGCTTCAGCCCCTGGTCGATGCGCTGCGCGATCCCAGCGCGTTCAGTTGGCATATGTCCCGAGTCGCAAGCATACCGAAGTCCCGGTATATGACTTGTAATCGCCCCGCGAAGTGCGGGGACAGTGGCATAGATAACCTATGTGACACTTGGCCAAAGGTGTCGCTTGAGAAGAAACTTTGAAAAATCGCGCTCGCCAAAGAGAAAGCAGCGCTCTGAAAAATAGCTCGATCTAACTGCACCCAGTGTTAATCATCTGACTGACGTATAACCCGCTGTTGTTCTTCATATCTCCGACTAGATTCCTGCAGGCGATCTTCGGCCTCCTTCTCTGCATTGCGTTGTTGAGCGGCCAGCGGGGGATAGAAAATCCATCTATTCTTTACGTCTTCTTCATACGTCCACGCAATTCCATAATAGAGAGCGAGCAGCAGTATGACAGTCAAGCCCCAAGTTAAATGCGACTGGAGCTGTGTCATGATCGATGCAGTTTGATAGAAATATCCAACGATGTGGTCTGTCACGACCAAGCCTGTCAGGCCGACGAGCAGCGTTCTTGCATCGTTTTTTTTGCTCTGCCGTTCTTTAACGTCTTGGTTGTGTTGAAGACAAAGTTTCAACAAGAAATCATCCTTACCTTCTAGCGCTAGCCTCTTTAGATCTTTGGGGAATACGCAATCCGGAGGCAATTGATGGTAATCATGAGTACGCTGAGCGGCGACGTTGAGGATATGGACAACGACTGGAATGATTAGGGAAACGAAGGACACGAATGCGAGCAATGTGCAAAGTATTTTGCCTGCATTGGCAAGTGCAGCTTCGGAATTAAACGAGGAATTGGTCAATCCTTGGCCCGTTAGAGCAATCAATGCTATGTCGGCAAAAAGCCCCACGTAGATTGCTTTTAGGCACCAGCTAAAGTCCCACACTTTCTCTAAAATCCCTGATGCTATTCCCGAAGCCAGGGTTTTAGCGTCGTTACCGCTATGGTGCTCTGTTGCCATGCATTTCCCCGAAAAATTAGTTAAGCGTCTGCCGAAGTAATCTAGCATAAGCTAGAGAGTAAGGGGGCGGCTAACACACCTTCCGAGCCTAGTCAATAAGGGTATTTGAGTCCGCGTAGGCGGACACTATCGCCACAAGCGAAGGTGTCCAGATTGTGTGCCGTGCGGACGGTTAATGGGCTAGAAATGTGTCCACCATCGCCCTAAGCGTTGTGGTCAGGAAGGTGTGTTTGCCGGACGCTTACGAAAGATCCAATGCAGCGTTGGTTCGTGCGAGAGCAAGCACACCGTTCTGAAAGTCCGACTGATGGATCACTTTAGCTATTCAGGGCACGGTGTCGTGATTAATGGCACTAAGCGTTGGCCGATGTACTTAACAGCGGCATCATAAGTACCAGGTGTTATCGCCAGCTCAGAATTGACCCAGTTACCGACACTTAACTGGCCCAAGTTGCTACCTCATAAGCCATTAACAATGCTGGCGTTTCAGATTGTTCTTTGGGTCGTAACCGTCCGGGCAACACACCTTCCTGATGCCATCGCTTAAGGCGATGGTGTCCACCTAAATTAAAGTGCACACCTTCTCTTGGTTTTGCGGGCTTGGGTAGATGACTTGGCCGGACGCATACACCCGTCCTTCAGAAAATTGAACATATCCATATCTCATGAAAAAGGGCCCCGCAGGGCCCTGATTGTTTGTACTCAAACAGTCTTACTGAGTGCGCCAGGACTCAACAACGTCAGCGCCGAACTCGTTTTTCCATTCTTTCAGCTGACGATGGTTACCACCCTTGGTTTCGATCAACTCACCGGAATTCGGATTCTTGTAGATCTTGACGTCACGTGCCTTGCGCACAGCCTTTGGAGCGGCCGCGGTAGGAGCGCGTGAGGATGCCTGAGGATCAAGGATAGCGATCACGTTGCGCAGGCTGTAGCTGTACTCAGCGAGCAGTGCGCGGAGTTTGGTTTCGAACTCGACCTCTTTCTTCAGGCCTTCGTCGCTCTTCATAGCCTCAAGAGCGGCCAGTTGCTCAGAGAGGTGTTTTTCAAGCTGACGGAATTCTGCGAGACGAGACATTTTACGCTCCTGTATGTTGATAGGCCATTATCCGGTGATTGCAACAGCCAAGTCTAGTAATCGGCAAACTGACAAGGGCTACAACGCATTTAGTAATGCTCGACACCTGCGTTTGGCTTGATGGGTCGCCCCAAAACGTCGAGCTTCCTATGCCTACCGCCCTGAAGCACCTAGTCCATGATGCCCCTAATCGAATAGATGACTTTGCCAGACGGTTACGCAAATCACTCATCACAAGTCGGTCAACGAGAAACTGGCCCACGAGATCGCACTGCTCAAACGCTTCAAGTTTGCCAAGCGCAGCGAGCAGTTGAGCCCGGATCAAGCCAGCCTGCTCGACGACTTGATCGATACGGATATCGCCGCTATCGAAGCCGAACTTGAGGCGCTGCAACCGGCACCAGTCGAAGCCAAAGTACGCCAGCGACCCAAGCGCGCACCTCTGCCACCGCAGTTTCCTCGCACGCTGATCCATCACGAACCGGACAACAGCCACTGCCAGTGCGGCTGCGCTCTCAAGCGCATCGGCGAAGATGCCAGCGAAAAGCTCGACTACACGCCCGGCGTGTTCACCGTCGAGCGCCACATCCGTGGAAAGTGGGCCTGCGAACAGTGCGAAACGCTAATCCAGGCGCCGGTACCGGCGCACGTCATCGACAAAGGCATCCCGACAGCGGGCCTGCTGGCCCAAATCATGGTGGCCAAGTTCGCCGACCATCTACCGCTGTATCGCCAAGAGAAAATCTTTGGCCGCGCCAGGTTGCCCATCGCCCGTTCTACCTTGGCGCAGTGGGTGGGCATCACTGATCCGTTGGAAACAAAAGCGCGTGGAGCCAACATCCAGAAATGCTATGTCTCCGTAACCCGCGCAGCGCTCCCCTGCTATAATTTCCAGCGTCACCTACAGGGATTGGATCAGTTGCATTTTCTGACGATACTCATCGGTTACAGTCCTAGCAGTTTCGGAGTCGCCAATAACTCTTGGTGTTATCAAAACGATCAACTCCGTTCGACCTCGACTACTTTGCTTATCGCTAAAAAGCCAACCTATTCCCGGAACGCGACCTAAATAGGGGACTTTATTATCCCTCTTCGTCTCGTCCTGCTTTATCAAGCCGCCAAGCAGAACTGTCTGGCCACTCTGAACTGCTACTTGCGTAGAGACCGATCGCGTTGAAATGCTTGGATTTCCATTACTGTCCACAAGCGCGCTTGCATCGCTTACTTGCTGCTGAATATCCATATAAACAAGACCGCCGGGATTAATGCGTGGTACAACATCTAGAATTACCCCAGTCTGAACGTATTGTACACTGCTAGTGCTAACCGAAGTATTATCCAAGTTTATAGTCGTCTGATTAATCGGAATATTATCCCCTACTTGAATTTGAGCATTCTGATTATTCATCACCACAAGCGAGGGTGCCGAAAGAACTCGTGTATTACCGCTGCTCTCTAGCGCGTGGAGTGCAATTTGGAGATTATTGCTAACAAACGAATAGAACAGGGTATCAGTCGCTTTCAGCGCTGCCCCTCCCGAGCCTAATGCCCCCTGATTGCCCGATACATTCTGGATGCCTGGCGTTGCAGAGTTACCCGCCAGACGCCCGAGGTACCATTGCACGCCGAGATTCATACCATCCGTCAAACTTACCTCTAGAATGCGTGTTTCGATCTGCACCTGCAAAGGTGGATTGTCCAGTCGACGTATCGCGCCTTGAATTTCTTGCCACTGGGTTGGCCTGCATCGAACCAACAACTGATTGCTGCTTTTTTGTGCGGTGATTCGAACAGGACTCTCAGATTGAGTTGAGCTCGACGGATTATGGCCAGGAGCATCTTCGTTTTGCTCCTCCAATAACCCTTCGGACTCAGAAGGGTCTCTCCTAGGTTCCAACTCGGGACTATTATTGGCGACACTAGAAGATAACCCACCGGCAAGCCCCCCCATGGCATTACCTGACGAAAGCGTTACCGTGCGTAGGCCGGGTGCCACTTGAGCTCGCTCCGATCGCTCGGCTCCGGCGTTGCCGTAGATCTGACGTAAATAACGAGCTAAATCAACAGCTTTCATATTTCGTACGTCGTACACATACATCTGTGGCTCGTACCCTCCTCCTTGATCAATTGTATCGATCCAACGACCAACTTCTTTCAGATAGTCAGGTTGAGAGGAGATAGCTACGATGGCATTGGTTCGCTCTATCGGTAAAAAACGTACCATACCAGCTAACGGCGTGCCGCTACGTGGGCCGAAAAGCTGATTCAACTCAGGCATCAACTCCCCCACGCTAGCACGTTGGAGACCAAAGACACCGATCGACATTCCTTTAAGCCAATTAAGGTCGAATGTATCGATGGTATCTTGATAATTTTCTAACTCATCAGCGGTGCCGGCCATAACTAAGACATTACGCGCAGGATCAACGAGCAGAAAAGCGTTTTCCTTGGCAAACGGCTTTAGCAACTTTCGCATTTCAACTGCCGAGATGTAGTCAAGAGTGAATAGCCTAGCACTTAAGCCTATGCTAGGAGCCGGCATCCGTCGTTGAGGTGTTAATTGGCCAGCCACTGCTTGACTAGAGGGCACAACTAAATAACGCGATCCTTGCTGCACTAACGCGTTATTAGTCCATGACAGCAACGTTTCCAGAATAGACAATGCCTGCCCCCGGTCAACCGGTTTCGCCGTTGAAAAAGAAACATCACCGGTAACACCCTGGGAAATACTGTAATCCTCCTTAAGCAAGTCTCCCAGAATAGTATTGATTACAGCATTGATAGGCTGATTAGAAAAGTTGAAAGTAACCTTATCTTCTCCATTATCGACCTTACGCTGAGGGCGCGCGGAAATCGTTCCAACAAACTGTTGATTTCCCCGAATAATTTGTTGTTTTGGGGGCTGAGGAGAAACCTGAGCACTTCCGACCAATACGTGAGTATTCGGCGGGACTGAAATCGCGTTGTCGCCTTCAGTACCAACCAACCCCTCACGGATAAGATTCCCGTCCAAGATTGTCTGATGGGAAGAATTAGAACAGCCTTGTATCAGCATCGATACAATGCAAGAAAGAACCAAGCGATTGACCACGAATTTCAGTCCTTGATAGTTATAAAATTAAATTTTTGGGAGTTTCATTGATAACCTAGGGCTCGATATCACCAATGTCTGCCGGCTTTGCCTATATATTATCTCAACTTGTCGTTCATTTATACTAGCAACAACCCAACCGCTGGGGAGGGCACTCCCCTCTCTCACTGTAAATGCCTCGCCATTGTTTTCTTTGAACAAAGCAATCTTTATACCATTGGCAACCACAACACCTGTCAAAGTCAGATTATTTAGAGAGGGCTCGGCAACCTCTTGTATGGCTACAACGCTGGTCGCATCAGGTTTGCGTTCTATATTGAATAAAGAGGCTGACCACACTTGGACATATTCATGGAGTGGCGGGTTGACGGGAGCCGCTTTAACCTCTGGAGATATTGCCGTCAATGGTATCTGAGGGGTTAAAACAATTTCGTTCCAGTTCTTACTAGCGCCCCATCCGCTAAGCATGATCCCCCAAACGCAGATTAACACAAACAAAATCAAAGCAAGAGGAGCTATGGCTCTGTAAAGTATCTGGCGCTCATTCATTTTATGGAGACCTGTGTCATAGCCTGAAATCCACTTATCTGCATTTTCACCGTTAGACGGTTATCCTGTAACGAAGTGCCAGGTATCGCCCCTCTGCGCTGAACACTCAAAGTTTCAACTGTTAAGTACGGCATTTCACCCTCCAACTTATGAAGTGTGCCCGCCAAGGACTCGATACCACACTCTAGATCAACATTGACTCTTACTTTTATGAGTGAATTATCGGCGGTTGCAGCCAAAGGCGTACGGTTCAAAACTGTACAAGCAACTCCAGAAGAGGGCGTGGATGATAAACGCTCCAGAACCAACTGCATCAGTTGAGCTATTGCAACTTCAGGCCCTCCTGGATTCAACAGTCCAACGCTCGGTACTGAAAGCTGCTGTAACGCTTCGAGGCGACTCTGGACAGGCCCGCGTTGAGCTTCCAGAGTCATGTAGCGCTGGTAGGAAGCCTGTAGCACGACGTCTTCATCCGCCATGTCCATTAGAGGAGCAACTAACCACCAATGAATTAACGATATATAGAAAAAAACGCCGAATATAAATACTAGCGAAATAGCTAATACCCTCTGGCGCTGTTGTCCCATCTGCATACCTAGCCCTCTAACTTGCGTCGATGTGCCAGAATATTAAAACGCTCCATACCACTGCCAGTATCTGGCTGAACGCCCCCCTGAAAGCTTGCTTTTTCAAGATCTGCACAACGCACAAGTTCAGCAGGGAGTGAGCCGGCATGGCGGCTCAGGCCGCTAAGGGTTAGAGAGCCGTCAACGCGGGCCTCAAACTGCTCAAGCCAAGTATCTAATGGGATGCAATTAGTTAATCTATTAAGGAGCGTCAAGATTTCCTGAGCTTGATGGGTTCGCAAATTAATAGCATTATCCATATCTGCACGAGCCTGTATTTGCTTACGCATCCCGTCCACTTCCATTGCGCGATTACGCAGCAGACTCACTTCAGCACGTTTATCTATCACTCCCCGCTCCCGATTACCTACCCATGTAGTCAAAATTGCCAGCGTAACTACCAGTATACTAACTCTTAGAACAACCTTGTATTGTTGCAAACGAATCGCTTGAGTTGCTCGAAGCGACTTCGGCAATAAATTCAGGCCTAGGGGCCGCCCTTCGTGGTCCAATACGTCGATCTTGCTCACCTGAAGCCCCAACGCATGAGCCTCATCAACAACCAAGTCAAGACGATTTCGCTCAATGACGACCAGCAGCACGTGTATTACACCTGAACTTTCGGAAGTACTAAAACATGCATCGAAGTAGACCTGATCCGAATTAAATGGAACCAACCTATCCAACTCAAACCTCAATACAGACCTGAGGTTTTGCGCGACATTTAAAGGTAAGTGGAAATCACACCGCAGAATTCGATCTATATCTAGAATTAGGGTTACAGCTCGTTGCTTCTCAAAATTTTGGGATGGGCACAATGGCCATTGAATGATTTGGGTATGATTACGACCAATTAGCCGTTGACGGATGCTCGGTGATAAGCAGCCCAGAAGCGTATCACTCCACCAAGCAAAAAACTTCGGAAACGACGAATGCCTCCAGCGCTTACTGATCTCGTAACGGATTGAGTTAACTAGAGATAGAAACATGGCTTATCCTCCTCATCTAACTGAAGTTGGCGGTATGCCCGATCGCAATGCGACAGTCATTGATGGCCAAGGCACGGGCCCATCTACCTCAATCTCGATACGTACAAACTGCGGCAACCGCTCCGGCCAAGGCCACTTAGCTAGCCAGCCAGTGTTGGTATTCCTTTCATCTAAACCGCTATAACTCAATTGAACCTGTCGCAAGTCTCTCATTAATACTTGGGTCTTCCCCCAAGGTTTCAAACTGTCAAGTTCGAAGAAACTGATTTGCAATTGAAACTCACTAATACCAATCTTGGATGATTCCAGTTGGTAAATTTTCAACCGCTCTCCCACGCTGGCCGGTGCGGGGGCGGCAAATCTAATGCGGTGAAAATCACCCTCAAATACTTTCCCATTCTCCCCCATTTCCACTGGCCAAAAAATAGCGCGCACTCCCTGAAGTGCCTCCCTTAGAAAATGCTGGGATGCACGTATCTCATCAACCCGGAGCGCATATCGTTCAGTGCTTCCTACCATGCGGTTGGCGCTGAAAAAGGCGCTGGACACCAGCAAAAACAAGACACCGAGTAAACTGATCGAAATCATCACCTCAAACAGCGTAAATCCCCTCATACGTGTCACAATTATTGCCCCATCTTCAAGGGTTTAACACGCAAAGTATTAAAAATTTCTACAGTTCGACCTTGACGAAGAGTAAGCGTTACATGAAAGAGCCGGACGCCGGACTGCGCCTCAAGCTCTTCGCACTCAATGCGCCAAAAAACCCCACTTATGTGTCCTTCATTGACCGCTGACTCCAGGTGCCCTGAAGCTTGCTCAGCCATAAGAGACCGTGCTAACAACCCCATTCGACTCTTCAATTCACTCTTCGTATATCGCTGTAGAGTGTGCCCCATGGCACTCATAAAAATCCCAAGAGCCAAAGCAAAAAGCGTTATGGCTGCTAGCATTTCTATCAGAGTGAACCCTGACTGCGTCGCGCGGCGGAACCTCATTTCATATTTTCCGAGAGCTGTATGCTACCGGTGAGCCAGCTTACATTTATAAGCACCTCACGAGAGCTACTCTTCAAACTCAAGTTACCGCCACTTGAACTACCATCTGAATAAAACAGCATAGCGCCTTCTCTATTTATTTCGCCAGCTGCAGTTTCTATTTGCAACTGTATGTCACGCTCGAAACAACGAGGGGTCTTTTGATCAACTCTATAGCATAACGTTTGAGAGTCAAATTTTACTGATGTCGAATAACCTTCGCTTATCGCTTGCGCTCGCGCTTGCTTGAGGGCATAGAATAAATCATTAATACTCTGACGTTCGTGAACACTACTGAGGCCTCTAGAAACCCCAGAGGCAAGTAGCGTGAAAGCCATACTCACAATAACCAATACCGCCAAAAGTTCGAGGATTGTGAACCCATCCTGGCGCGAGTTATTCCCAACTGCCCAGATCGGCATCCTGACCTTCCCCACCTTCACTACCGTCACGGCCGAAAAAAGTTAAATCGAAGCTACCGTGCTCCCCCGGGCTCCTATAGCCAAACGCATGACCGAATGGATCTCGGAGATCGCTTTTCTTCGCGTACGGGCCTTGCCACGATTGGGCCATGGAGGGTTTAACTATCAAGTCTTCAAGTTTGGCTGGAGGAGTTCCGACGTCCATCGAGTAATTCTCGATTTTCATACTCAAGCTGGCTAATTGCGCCTTTCCAGCTCCATATTTGCCCTTATCAACACCGCCGCCTATCTGACGTACAACGAGAGTTGCTACGATGCCTAATAGCACAATGACAGCTAACATTTCAAGTAGGGTGAAACCTTTGCTTCGATGGTATCGGCCTAAACGTTGTACTCTATAACGCATATTCGCTTTCTCTTCCTTTAGATATTACTGGTCAAACTCATGAGAGGCAGCATGATAGCAAGCATGATGACAGCGACTATAACCGTCATAATCAGAGTCAATATAGGTACCAATGCGGCCATAAAACGCTTTAGAGCACGTTGGGTTTCTTTGTCGTAAACATCCGCAAGCTTAAGCAACATTTCACTCAACCGCCCGGTTTGCTCCCCTACGCCGATCATTTGCACAGCTAACTCAGGAAATATAGCTGTCAGCTCAAGCGCGACAGATAATGAATGCCCATCTTTCGTATGGAGAGTCGCTTGCTCCAGTGCTGCCTGGATTGCGAGATTATTGGAAATTTTCCGAGTGATACTCATACCGGATAACAGTGAGACTTTTCGCTCAAGTAACGTTCCAAGCATGAGCGCGAAGCGTGCTGTCTCAATCCCTTGAAATAAGGGTCCTAAAACCTTCGTACGCAGCAACCGACTGTCTAGCGATACCCGCCTTATAGGATCTCGTAGAATATATCTAAACCATAAAATACCCATCCCGCCTAGAAACAAGAGATAGGATCCCCAATCAAGGAGATACTCGCCCAGTGCGAGAATTACGGTAGTTATCAACGGAAGCGCGACATTTAGATCTCTAAATATCGGCACAAACTGGGGAACTACATACGCCATTAACAGCACCAGGGATCCAAGTACCCCTACCACCAAGAACGCAGGGTAAATCAAGGCACTGATTAACTCGCCACGCTGGGATTGCGAGCGTTCCAAGTATTTTTCTAGCTGCAATAGTGTCTGCCCAAGCATTCCAGCGGCTTCTCCGGCGCGAACTAGGCTTAGGTAAAAACTAGAAAATGTTTGACTTTCTTCCGACATCGCCGACGAGAGCGCTGCCCCACTTTTAACCTGCTTTTGCAAACGTTTTGCTAGTTCACCGGTGCCCCCTTGTGATTGACGAGCCAAAAGAGCAAGGGCGCTTTCTAATGGCTGTCCCGCGTCAATCAACGTCGCCAACTGCTGGGTGAACCGCACTAGTTCTGAACTGGAAATGCTGCCTTTTTTAAATAACCTTTCAACACGTAAAAACGTACTTAAGGGCTGGATTTCCACGATTAATAATCCAGTTTCCTGAAGCTTATCGATGGCCTGGTCGATCGTATTAGCTTCCATCTGACCGTCCGCATTGCGCCCTTCGCGATCCAGGGCTTTGTAACGAAACAATGTCATGACGTTGCGGCTCCATCATCCCGGGTTACTCGAAGTACTTCCTCCAAGCTTGTAATTCCAGTCAAAGCAAGGCGTAAACCATCTTCGTATAGAGTACGCAACCCTCCCTTCCGGGCAGCTTGTTCCAACGTACTGGTATCTGCTTTTTTCATCAGCAACGTACGAATTTCATCAGACATGACCAATAGCTCGGTAATAGCCACGCGCCCGTGGTAACCACCGTTCGCGGCCCCCGGTCGAGGTCTATAGAGCTTTATTGGACGCGCAAGCGTGTGCTGATCAAGCTTGTGTTCGGCCACTAACTCTGCGGGGGCATCAAACACCTCGCATTGCGTTTGGTCGAGCCGTCGCACCAATCGTTGAGCGAGAATTCCATTAATAGTCGACGCTAACATAAAGCTCTCGACCCCCATATCTAGGAGCCTTGTGATACTGGCGCAGGCACTGTTGGTGTGTAAGGTGGAAAGTACCAAATGCCCAGTAAGTGCCGACTGGATCGCGATCCGGGTCGTTTCTATGTCACGAATCTCACCGATCATAATCACATCAGGATCCTGACGGACGATAGAGCGCAATGCCTCCGCAAAGTCTAAACCTATACCCGGTTTAACCTGCAGCTGGTTGATCCCATCGAGTTGATACTCTACAGGGTCTTCAACAGATATAATCTTGCGTTCTGGAGTATTAAGGCGAGATAGTGCAGCATAAAGCGTGGTGGTTTTGCCCGAACCGGTAGGCCCCGTAACCAGCAGAATACCGTGAGGGCGGTGCAACACCTCAAGAAACCGCTGAAGGCGCACACCGTCAAAACCCAAGTCAGTAAAGTCGAATGCTATCGTTTGCCGGTCTAAGAGACGTAGAACCACCGACTCACCAAAGCTAGTAGGAAGGGTCGATACTCGTAGATCCAGCTGCCGACCTTGAACCCTGAAACCGATTCTACCGTCCTGCGGTAAACGCCTTTCGGCGATATCCAATTTTGCCATAATTTTAATACGTGAAATTACTGCGGCAGTTGAACTTACAGGAAGAGATTCAGACTCTCGGAGTAGGCCGTCAATTCGGTAACGGACCGTCAATCGATTTTCAAACGGCTCAATGTGTACGTCTGAAGCAAGCATCTCAACCGCGCGCTGAAGGACCAGATTAACCAATTTGATCACTGGAGCTTCAGACGCCAGATCTTTGAGGTGATCAATATCATCCAATTGAATGACATCATCAAAGTGATCGATCAATGAACCCATTGCGGTTCGACCTTGGCCATAAGTGCGCTCAATCAAATGATCAACTTCGCTTTGCAGACCCACCAACGGCCGGATGCTAAATCCGGTTGCATACTCAATCGACTTGAACGCGTAATCGCTCAAGGGGTTTGAACCGACGACATCTAGAGTATTTTTTGAGGAAAAACCGACTGGTACCACAGAGTAGTTACGTAAAAATCTCAGAGGAAGCGCCGGCAGGTCAACCGAACCTTCTACTGAATAATCGGTATAACGAGGCCAACCCAGTAGATCCGTCCACGCAGACGCTAAATCCCCCTCTGAAACTAGGCCCAATCGATTCAGTAACTCTGGAACAGCGATATCAGGTTGAGCAGCGCGGAGCCGAGTTAACTGTTCAACCCCTTCAGCCCCCAACGCACCCCGTGCCACAAGGTGTCCTATCAAGCGAGTGATGATATCCATTTCGTCTGAAACTCACGGTATAGGGACGTTGAGATTGGGGCAAACCTTTGCCCCAAGGAAATGATAACAGTTTGCAATTGGAACTACAGCCCTATGATGCTCGAAATTTCTTTCCACCTGTACACGCTATAAAGCTGGTCTCGATCGCCAGTTGCGCCAATCATAACAACTGTCCGCAGGCCTGCTTCAAACCCGTCTTTAAGCTTCGCGTAAGACTCAATGGCAACGACCGATCCTGGGTTGCTCATAACCCCGTTTAGCGTCTTTAGCTGCAAAGCCTGGCGCAGTGGTTCAGCAGTATATGCTGCGTCTGGAACACCCCTGCCACTCCAGAGAGTAATGAAGGGCTGAATTTTCTCATAAAGTTCGTCGCTCATAGGCGAAAAGTCCATGAGTTCCTCCAGATGACGTAAGGGTTTCGCTTGATTTCGACGCTCGTAAAGCTGATTGGTGATAGAGGTAGACTGCTGGGGAGTCGCGCCGAAGTAGAGTAGCAAGCTGGAAAAGCTATCCAGCTGACAAAAATTAATATCCAACTTCCCATGCTCACTGCGCACCCTCACAGTTATGCGAATACCGTCTAGCTCAAAAGGAAAAATATCTCCACTAGGAACCAAGTCACCCGAATCACTGACAAGCATTTTTACAGCCATGTCAATGCCGCCCTCAGCGGCGATCAATGCTTTACTGCGTTGCAATTCGTTGTAGCCCTGAAGAGTTTCGATTCGGAGATTCGTCAAAACCCCAATCGACACAGCCCCTAAAATAGCTATTACCCATAACACAAGGAGTAGGGCAGCGCCTTTCTGGCGCTTCGAAGTGTGTGCTTTTTGGTACATGATGGAAATCAACCTTCGCTCCCTGTGATACCGATCCAAGCCCTGGATATCTAGATTTCAAGTTTGAAAAAAATAGACGACGGCTGGATTGACCTAGTCGTTTTTCAAAGCGACTGACTAACATTCGAACGCTAGGGCCCTGAACCAATACCCACAGACCTTAACCAAAATGACTCTGAAAGCAGCAGGAATACGGCCCGTACATCTCCGACTGGACTCACGATTTCAGTCATGACAGTGACTCACACCACAATCAGCATTCCGACCCGAGGCACAGAACAATGGAAATTAGAATACGTGACGAGTCGTGCAGACGCATAATTTTTTGCATTCCTAGCCCCCCACTTCCCGATCTGGAAATATGGAGGGTGCGCGTACGCAAGCGATTACGAATCGCGCACAATCTGGCGCCCACCAGGCGGCCAGGAATAAATTGTTCGACAAACAACAGGTCTATTCACCGCGTCCGCGGATCAAACTTTTCTCGTCATTAGTGCTGATTGCCGGATGAGCAAATCGATTAGCACGCCTGCTAGCACCCACAAACTGAGAGGCAGGCACCGGCTTCCCATTACCCCGAAGCTCAATTTATTGACATGCAACCGTCACCATCGCTCGCATCTGTTGACTTCATTTATTTCAGAAACCACTGACGCCCCCCCTAAAAATAAGTAACAATTTGATTTTGTTGGTAAATTTTTTACACTTTCTCCGTATTTCCCCCATCCAAGGCCAATTATCCCTCCCAACTGTTGGGACAAAAAGGCTTAACGAACGGGATAGTCTATAAAGATGCACCGTTTCTAGTAGAACTCACGCAGGCAGCGTACGGATGCTGGCACACGTCATAAACCCAAGTAAAATCAGCGCCGAAAACAGAAATGAGAACGCTTTACAAATTATCTTGACGGATAACTTTTTGTTTTTCTAGAATCTCAACGGCCACCTGAGCACAGGTGGCCTCTGCTGCTTACCCGCACCGCTGCCGTCCAAATTAACGAGCTCTGTGGATAGAGGAGAAGATGGCTGCAACTCTCAATGCTCACTGGAAGAGTACCTATGCAAAAAAATGAATCTCAACAGATTACAAAACTTCCTCCCCCCCTTCCCGCACTTTACTACTCAAAATATTTAAAACCCAAGTTCATGTCTCTTGCAGGACTTATTCTCATGGGAAGCGGATTATGCAACTCAGCTTTTAGTGAGGATGCAGATAAAACAAGACCACGAACTCTCACACTACTTAATTCTGATGTTCAGGCAGATCGGATCGACACCAGAAATGGGAATCTTGTCGTACAACATAGAGATGTCTTTATCCCAGGAAATGGCGGCCTTAACTTGGAAGTTTGGCGACGCTACGACATGCTATCGGCATCATCCGGTTTAATTGCCACTCATAGCTTTTCGCATCGATGGGCAGCTATGGGGCCTGGCTGGACAGTAAGTGCCGCACCTAAAATATTAAGCAAACATTCGTATTCTCTCGACGCCGACGAAAAACCATACTATTCGCCGACCGGTCTTGACTTATTATGTAATTCTTCTTTGGCGACAGCATCGATATGGGGAGGACCGACCCTACAACACCCAAATGGAGACGAGGAAGAAATATTTTCGGCCCCAAACCAAACTGCATACACTAAAAGCAATTGGAAAATAAGCTGCGTCGGTGGTCGTATGACAGCTAGTTCTCCGGATGGTATAACGTATGACTTCGGACTATACAGCGCTCGCAAGGTCGGCATATACAAACAAACCAACTATGACGCTCAAACATTTGATAACGAGCTACCTCTGCCATACGAGACATATTTTTTAGCAAACTCTGCCAGAGATGCCTCAGGGAACACTTTAACCTATTCGTACAAAAACGTTGGGGCAGCAATCCCCCCTTGGCCTTATAACACGCAACCCCCTGCCAGTAGTGCTCGTTATGTGCCATATTCGCCCACACCCCTTGTCGAGATGCAGTTTGTAGAAGCATCGGGCTCGTTGCTAACATCAATAAGTTCGAGCGATGGTCGAAAGATTGACTTTAATTACGATAGTGCCACTCAGAAACTCACATCAATTACAGATAACTCTGGTAGGCGCTGGAGCTATACCTATCAAAACTTTGACAGCAATAACACTCCAACATTAATAAAAGCTGTCTCTCCAGAGGGGGAAGCTTGGTCATACGGCTATGCTCCTGGAGCATTTCAAGATATAGCATTTGCGAACGGTACAATGGTGCCCGCCCTGCCGCGTAAACTCGTCAAGCTCACTAATCCTACGGGCGGAACCGCTAGCTACGAATATGGTACATATTCATACGCTGACAGAATAACTTCCGGCTCTGGCTGGACTTTGTTCACTCAACAAGGAGAGCGCGTCATCAGCAGAACGCTCTCCAATGGCGCTAAATGGACGTACGCATTCTCCCGTGGAGTCGGCACCTACGATACCACCGTAGTGAGTGCTCCAGAAGGAAGCTATACCTATAAATATATGGGGGCTGCATTTAAAATGCGATACCAAGCATCTCAGCCAACCCCAGCTGAATATCAAAATAATGCTTGGCAGATCGGTCAACTTATGTCTTTGACTGACCCTCTAGGTAATACAGAAACTTATACGTGGGACAAACGTATCATGAGCACAGCCGCTGTTGCTGTCCGAGATACCGGGGGAATTTGGGACTTGTACTCTTGGGCTCCTATTTTATCCAACAAGGTTATTTCGCGTAACGGCGTCAGTAGCAACACCACTTATTCAAACTTCGATACCTATGGTAACCCTGCTACTAAAACAGAGAGCGGGCCCAACGGAGGTAGCCGCATCACATCCTATACTTACTTCAACGATCCTACCAAATGGATCATAGGAAAGGTTGCGAGCGAAACTTCCCCAGGTAAATCGCTCACCCGAACCTTCGATGCCAATGGCAATGTGTTGACCGAAACTCGCGACGGCATCACTACCAGTCTTACCTATGACGCTCAGGGCAACATCGCTAGCAAAACCACCCCTAGGGGCGGCGTTTACACCTACGGTAGTTACAAGCGGGGCATCGCCCAAACTGAAAACCGGCCAGAAAACATCAACATCACTCGCGTGGTCGATAACGCCGGCAACATCACAGCGCAAACCAATGGCGAAGGTAGAACAACCCTCTATACTTATGACGGCATGAACCGGGTCACCTCGATCACGCCACCGCTGGGTAACCCTAGAACTATCGTTTACACCCCTACCAGCAAAACCATCACACGCGGCCCATTGGTCGAGGTCACACAGTACGATCCGTTCGGCCGCACCGCGAGCATTACTCTGGCGGGTATCGCCCGTACCTATACCTACGATGGCTTAGGGCGTAAGACCTTTGAGTCCAATCCAGGTGCGATGATTGGCACCAGTTATATGTATGATGCTCTCAATCGACTAACGCGTCAGACCAACGCCGACGGTACCTTTCAGACCCACAGCTATGGCCCGGCTACTACCTCCGTCACGGATGAGCGTGGCAACCTCACCACCTACACCTATCGATCGTATGGTGACCCCGATCAGCAACTGCTGATGGCCATCGCTACACCGGAAGCCTCCGCCAATGTGACCATCGAACGCGGCGCTAACGATCTGATGACAGCGGTTACGCAAGCTGGGCTTAAACGTACTTACGGATACGACAGCCATAACTACCTGAACAGCGCGTCCAATCCAGAAACCGGCTTGACCACCTACGGTCGTGACCTCGCCGGAAATATGACAAGCAAGCAAGTGGGGGCATCCGGTATAACCCAATATACCTATGACGCTCTGGATCGACTGACCTCAACGACCTATCCCGGTGCAACCCCGGCCATAACCAATACCTACAATAAAAATAGCAAGCTACTGAGCAGCAACAGCGCAGGTGGAAACCGTAGTTTTGCCTATGATGCGGCCGACAATTTAGTACAGGACAGCCTGGCACTGGACGGCCGTGTATTCACTGCCCACTTCGCCTATGACGGCAACGACAGTCTAAGCAGTACCACCTACCCCCAATCATCCCGTGTGGTGAGTTACGTTCCAGATGCGCTGGGCCGCCCAACCACCGTGTCCGGTTACATCAATGACATAAAATACTGGCCGTCCGGCTTAATCCAAAGCATCACGTATAAAAACGGCAACGTATCTCGCTACGGGCAAAACAGCCGTCTGTGGCCGGCCAGTTTCACTACGGAGAAGCCTTTTACCGCAACCTACCTCAACAGCAACTACACCTATGACGGCATCGGCAATTTGGCCACCATCAGTGACGATGTCGACGCCAGCTTCAATCGCAAATTGGGCTATGATGGGATTAACCGCCTCACCAATGTCGCCGGCTTCTGGGGCCAAGGCAATATTGCTTATGATGGTGGCGGGAATCTGATCAACCAAACGCTGGGGCAAGCCAGCCTGGCCTATACCTACGATGCCAATAACCGCCTCAGCAGCGTGAGCGGCCTGCGAACTGGTAGTTACGGGTACGACGTCTATGGCAACGTGAATAGCAGTCAAGGCAACACCTATATCTACAACGACGTGCCCAATCTCACCTGTATCAACTGCATCAACCCAGCAGCCAAAGTTGAATACAGTTATGACGGCCTCAACCACCGGAGTGCTGTGGTCAAGGCCAGCGGCAAGGTGTACGAGATGTACGATTCGGACGGCAAACAGTTGATCGAACTGGATGGCGGCAAACTGACTGAATACTTCTATCTTGGTGACAAGCGCGTTGCGCAGCAGGTCAGTCCATGAGTGCGGGTCAAGGAGCCACCTATATGGATGTATTGAAGAAGCTAGGCCAACGAGTCGGCGTCACATTGTTGGCGGCGATGCTCAACAGCATTGCACTAGCTGATACTGTTACTTATTTTCATAACGATATTTCTGGCAGCCCCATGGCGGCCAGCGACGCAGCGGGAAACCTTTTGTGGAAAGAAAACTACAAGCCGTACGGCGAGAAGCTCAACCAGTCTGCACCGAGCAGCAGCAATAAAATCGGGTACCACGGAAAACCATTCGACGACGGGACTGGCCTTTCATATATGGGCGCCCGCTATTACGATCCAGTGCTCGGACGCTTTATGGGGGTGGACCCTCAAGATCCTACCCCAAACAAAATTCACAGCATTAATCGCTATGCTTACACCAACAACAATCCGTATCGCTTTGTTGATCCGGATGGACGGGAAGCTGTTTCGGTAGATAGTAGAAACAATCAAGTAATTGCGAACATGATTAACAGCTACGCTTCAAAAACATTTGCCTTCAATAGTTCAAATCGACTGGAAACTACCGGAGAAAAAAACAACTCCGGCGGCTCTGAATATTATAGCCGCCGTTTGGAGCAAGCCATATCAAGTAAAAACTCAGCATATATTAAACTTGGCGACACGCTTTACAGTGCGCAGGAAGGTAGAAACGTTAACATATCTGATTATGGCGGGGCCGCCACCACCTCATTTGGGGATGGTTCGGCTCATTTGATAACTATTGGCAGCGAAATAACAAACTACAGTGCTCAAGGCGGAGGAACCGTTAATCCCGATGCCGGGGCGGCGCTTATGCACGAACTGGTAGGTCATGCCATACCGCGAATGGTAGGCTCTGATACAGGGAATGCAGTTTCTAATGAGAATAAAGTTAGGCAGGAAATAAAGAACCAACCTTTGAGAATCAATGACATCAATCATAAGGAATAAATATGAAAACATTGACCAAAGCATATACGATACTAACTGCTTTATTTCTTAGCACTATCAGCAACTCCGCCTTCTGTCTTAATTTAAGACAGTTCCCTCTTGAGGAAAAAGTAAAATCCTCTGAGCTAGTCATCGTTGGAACTATTACAAAAGTCATAAAAAATTCGCAGGACTTTGGATACGACCTGGCGGTAGTTTCACCCACCATAGTATTGAAAGGGGTACCCCCCAAGGAAATCAAGGTAACATTTAATGGTACAATTCCCGAGGCGCAACCCGACTGCTGTGAAATTGGAAAGCGTTATCTATTTTTCGTATCAAAAAACCCTAGCGGAGACTATTACCCTGTTAATGGCCCATACGGGACTTACAAGCTAGACGAATAAAATACGTAAATATCCATCATGGTGTTTGCGGATGCAGCATTGCCCCATCCGCAAATACTAGAGTACGGCTATCTTCCGGCGTCTGAATGAATCGCCCCGGATTCTCTAGACTGAATCGAAAGAAATTTCTAGACACTTCCAATCTTCATTCTGGGGCTTTGAAATACATACGAGGCTAGGGGCAATGAGGTGATTCAGTCGCCTCGGAGGGGTGTGGCTCAATGGCCTTTCAGGTCTACTGCTACCGGCTTTCGCCGGGTACCATCAAGAAACTTTCTATTAATACGGTTTCAACAAAGATGGATGTGTACAAGCTCCGAATTGAAGACACAGAAAGCAAGATCATAGATAAGGATCTTTTTGAGGCTGAGACCTTCCGTAGGGAGCCGTGGTACCAGCCTGGCAGCGGGGACAAGCTTGCTCAGTTCGCGGTTTGCCCGGCATGCGACAACCCTGTTCAACTGGTCGGACTTTATGAGTTACCCCCCAACGTAAAGAATCCTTACGGCAAGCACGCCACGAAGAGCATTCAAGGCATTGCTCCATTTGATGGAGAGGCTCGTAACGATTGCCCATACTTCAAGCCTCGTCAGCACAAGAAGTCCGATCGCAAAGCCGGGTTTGACGGGGTACCTCGAAAAATTCTCAAGCTCTTGATCGAACAGTTCGACCGCGTGGTTTATATCTTGGAGAAGCAAACCCAAGTAGTGCTGTCCGAGAAGGTGTTGAGAGGCATGCTGCAGCGTTACAAGGGAGAACGAGGTTACCTCTACACCGGTGCAACGCTACGCAATGTCCCGTGGATATTTGCTTACATGTCGGACGCCACTCGCCTGTTTGGCCAAAAGATTGACGGGAATGTCGAGCTTGTGAAAGCTATAGCCTCTGAAGTGCTGGGGGCGGAAATCGGCGAAAACGGCCGCCTGGGTACGAAGAATTTGCCCGGGTCCAAGGTGCCATTCATTGATCTCAAGATGAGTTTCATCCGCCATCGAATCGTTAAAGATAACGAGGCGTCCGGCTTGGTTGAGAGCATGGAGTTTGTAGTGTCGCAGCCTTGCAAAGGGGAGCTGGTGTACATTCACAAGGACGTCATCAAATTCGATCCGGATTGGTTCGAGCGCCTCATCCGGATGCCTGGTGATCATCCCTATCGCAGAATGGACAGAGTGAATGTGGCTCGGGAGGAACTGGGCGATTTGCTGGAACCGCGATCTTGAAGTGATCTGCGTGTAAACCACTATGTGAACGGTGGTAAGGCCATCGCCTGGGCGCTTTGGACGAACACTAAGCATTGGCTTTTAGCGCGGGTGATCGCGTTGTACAGTAAACGCCGCTTCTGCATCTCATCTCCACCTATGGCCGCTGGCCAAAGGACTAAGACCAGATCAAACTCTCGATTCTTGGCACCATGTACGGTTAAAAGTCGGACTCCGGCCCCATCGTTCCCAGCGAATCGGCGTTGATTCGCGAATATCTGGAGGATCGCCAATTCCATTTCTTCGCGTGAAAAAACGGCCTGGCCCTTGGTCCTTCGCTGCCTATCAAGCAGGCTTATAAATTCGAGTCTGATACTGCGAGGTTGATCTGCGATCAACGCTTGAGCTTCGGGTAGGCTAGCATGGTCAGGCAAAGCCAGAGTTTCGATAAGCGCCCTGGAACGAACTGCTTCTGATTGCTCCAAGTTCACAGTGTGCGGACCATTCTGTCGGCTAGTCGTGCGAGACTCCACCCATTGCCGAACTTGATTGGCAAACGTGCCCATGGTCGGGGTGATGATAGCGACTCTGTTTCCCTCCCTATTCCAGCTGATAGCGTTGGATATCCAAGTTCCTGCCATTCCCGCGTTCGGTGTAGCCACCACTTTGAATTTGCCTGCGCTTACTGGAGCCTGTCCGGATCGAACCGCGCTGGCGGCAGCGAGCAGGTGTTGGTCATTCGTTCGCTGCGGTTGCTCCAACACCATTTCATTGCCCGCAGCTGTAAGCCATTCGCACGCTGCATTCGGGCGCAGTTCTTCCACAAGACATTGGAATTCGTCCGACGCAACAAGCAGCTCTACGTGCGGCTCGAGACTTTGGACGATGGCAAGACGGTTCGGCGTTAGATCCTGTGCTTCATCCACCACGACCACTGGAAACGTCGCTGCTACCCAGCGGACAACTTCGTGCCGTGCTATCAGAATCGACGCTAATTCGCAGACCCTTTCATAGGCTCCCACATCTGGAAACTCTTCCCCCAAATAGGCGAGAAGCGCTCGCCACCTGCAGACAATCCGCCAAGCAAAGCTATCGAGAGTACTGCAGTCAAAGCGGCGATTGAGTCTGGCAATATCCGCGAGTCGGTCATCCAGGCGCCGCCTAGATCCATGCATGAAAGTGAGGGCAAGGACTTTTTGGCCGTCTTGCAACGGACGATTTTCCAAAATTGTGCAAAGCGTTGCCATTAGCTGATACGTCTTCCCACAGCCGGCTGCTCCTGAAAATGATCTTATGGTCATTCCTGGAACACCCACGCACCATCAGCGCCTCTAGCAAAATGCCTATTAGGGGTTCCAGAACAGGTATGAGCTAAAGCACTAAACAGGTCTGCAGCTCTGACTCGACATAGATCAGAGTTTACGATCGCATCCGCTACCGCTTCATAGCAAATTACGTCCATCTTCTTGAGTTTCAAGTGAGCCACAATATCGTCAACGCAGGTAGGCCGCTGAGTTGGGATGTCGATTAGCGCCAAGAGAATACGTTCTTCATCGGCTCGCAGAATCCAGCCGATGACGTCTTCGATCATCTCTTGGTCCTTCCACCTAATTATCACTGGTGGAGGGTTCACGCTTGCCTGCAATCCTCTTGTGTACCGGTGGCCGTCACGATCCCCATCTACCAGGCAGCAGACACGTTTATGCGCGCGAGACAGTAGTTCATATATTTCGACTACTTTTGCGTCCTCAGTAGGTACTACTCCAACCTGCAAACCGAACATAGCATCCATGCTGGAGGACCAACCTTCGGTCAACATTAGAGGACGAAGCACATTCTTCAATAGCTGGAAATCTGCTCGTCCCTCGGGTACCAGAACACATGGATGCATGAGTGCAGAGAGCACGTCTACCCGACTTTGTTGAAAAAATCGGCGCTGCCAATTTTGCGCTTGTGGTAATAGCGGCTCCGGCAGAAAAGGGAGGGCCGATAGTTGGCCGTCCTCATTTCGTAGAATCAAGACTGATGTCGGGTCTGATACTGCTGCAATCATTGGTGAGTGAGTGGTGATGAACGTCTGTGTAGATAAGGCTTGTACGCGTTGGACTAGCTGTTGCTGGCCAGCAGGTGGGAGATGCAGCTCAGGCTCTTCCAGAGCCATCAAGAAACCTTCGCCAGCTTCCGCTCGGCCTCTACCTAACTCCAACAGCAAAAGTAAACCTTGCAGCGATATCAAACCGCTTCCTTGTCTGGCAGCGGGAACGCCCAAACCATTTCCAACGGCAAAGTGCGCTGCTACTGAATCTAGCAACGAACGGCTATCAGTGCTGGTTACCCTTAGCTGAACCGATGGCGCATTGGGTATGCATTTCGATAGTTCTGTATTTACATTACTGATCAGCGCGGCAATTTGCTCATCCGCTTCGATGGGTGACACCGGTCTTCTAAGGCGGTCCCGTTCTGCGATTATTGCGGATGACGGCTGTGCAGCAGCTGCCTGCAGCGTGCGCCGGAATAATTCACTTCCCCAAGAAAAAACTTTGTCCCATGTTCGGCTAGCACGAACGAGGTAAAACCCCATTTCTTTGATGAGTTTGGGTGGCACCCCGACTGGAGAGTCATCTGCAAAGGGATCTATCGGATTATCATGGTCATGAAAGTATCTGATCATCTCAACCGAGAGCGAGTCTTGATCAAAATAGGCTTGCGCGCCGATCTGGCAGCACAGCAGCGTAGCTTGCGCAGTTTGTACTGCACTCACCTCGCCAGTACCTTCGTCGAACCATTTGGGGATGCCTCGACCGTCTCGAAACCACTCTAGGTGATCAGATGGGTCCTGCGACGCAAAACCAGTAATGGTGCCAACGAGTTTGATCCGATCTTCCGGTCGTGGGTCCGAGCCATAGAAATCATGCTCTGTTAACTCCCGGATCATACGTTCGCGCCCGAACAGCAAAGTCAGAGCTTCGATGACAGTGGTTTTGCCAGTGTTGTTAGCACCGATAAGGACAGGGTGCTGCTTAAATTGAATCTTTCCTTGGCGAATGCCGCGGAAATTTTGGATCTCCAATGCTGCAATCTTCATTCAAAATCCCTTTGCTTTTTCGGCGGACCTGAACAACAGCATCAGGGGCACCGTCATCTGTAGTGCATACGACTCAAAATTGCCTGCCTAGAACGCCGCTGGTTACGCCGTACGTCGTTCCCAATGCAAATAGCCATCAAGCTGTACCCTAGCTTAGAAGGAGTATAAAAAAATCATGGGTGATTCAAAGGAATAAAGTGGTGTTCCAAGGTTTTCAGTAAAGACGCATCCCCCACAGATTTAGCAGCCTGTCGAATATCCTCGGGGCCACACACGATCAAGTTAAATTTGGCACTGTTCGCGATGCGTGTTTTTTCGATCCGTTGCTGGGCTTCAGGAGACAGAAGTCCACTCGTCCACAGTTCAAATTGTGGTTTGGGTTTGTCCCACTTTATGTTTTGCAAATGGTGCCTGACCCGCTTAATGCGAGTATTTAGCCATAGGCCTATCTCCTCATCACTGACATGGATGCCAGGCCCCATACCTTTACATTCGATGAATCGGGCTGAAACTCCGTCTTTCACAGCCCAGACATCCACCTCAGCCTTACCGTCCACACCCGAGCAGATTTTGTTGAGCTGAACCTCCCCAGGAAAAGTCTTCCGAACGAGCTCGGCAATGAGTAGTTCGAAGAAGGATCCTCGCATGTTCCCTAAAGCCCCTTCGAGCTTGCTTAGCCTTGTGATGACATCGTCGAGCTTTCCGGAGTCCACCACTCCCTGTACGGCGTTCTTCAGTGTTTTGGTCAGATCGCGGAATGCTTCAGCCACGTCCTTCCCAAAAAGAGACTCAGGTGTCGCGGGTATGACACCGGCCGATCTCAGTTCAGCGAATGCATCGTTTTCGAAGCGCTGTCCGACCAAGAGGAACATCACGCGACCAATGTTCCCTAATGCTTGGAGTGTTTTAACTTTGTGGAGAAAAGGTTTGATTGCGCTGACGCTGACATTGTCGAGTAGGAGAACATCGCACGCGATGAATCCAGGCTTGAGTTCGCCTTTGCCACGATCAGCTAGAGCGGTGCTGTAGCTCGGAGCGCTGAGATCCCAGTTAAAGGTGCCGACGCTAGGTAACTTCTCTTCAATTCCTCCTCGGAGGGTGACGCTGTTGTAGCTAGCGAACGCTAGGTTTCGTAGCCATTCCTTGATGCTATCGAGAAGCACTGATTCTGCCATCAGGCGTGCACGGACACCGGCTGAGATTGCATCCAAATCCGGGCTTATACATGTCTGTCGAGTCATCACGCATGGTCCAATTCCAGGCTGGTCTGTCACCACTAAGACGCCAGCCTCTGTCATGCGCTTGAGGACAGCAGCGGAGGCAATATGTCGCTTCTGAGCTATCGGTGCGCCACAGGCGATGTGAAAGTGATGGACTGGCAAAATCTCACGGCAAAGGACAGCAGCTAGTGCCCAAGAGTAGGCGCCATCTACGGAGAAGATTGCTTCGTAAAGGTTTTCCCAGTACTCATCCGTCGCATACTGCCTTTTGAGGTATACAAATGTTGCGCCGCGTGCGAAGGGCAAGCTCTTCAGCTTTTGAAATTCATCTGAAGCACGGCTTATGCGTTGGCGAGCCGCCTCAGAAGAGAGGCCGTGCTTCTCAACTAGGTAACTCGCCAGCTTTGTACTTAGGCAAGGTCCCAGTTCCTCCAGCGCATCCTTGATCATGTGATCCTCCTTCACGTTATGTCACAGAGCGCTATTTATAATTTAAAATCAATACCCTTTGCATGGTGAAAAACAGCTGTTAAATATTTTGTTTAAAATCAATTAGTTACACGATAAAAAAATCAAAATTCGAACAGCACTCTGTCACAGCGAAAAAAGGATGGCCTGAATTACCCCTGATTTGCTCTTTATTGTGATTGTCAGGATTTTGTACGCTGACTTTCATTTCGGCGAAGCTACAGTCCACCCCCAAGCTTGCTTGCAAACGTCAGTAACTATCGAGACTACGTTTGGCAGCTTCTTTGAAGCCCGCTTTGATCATCAGTTCATGCATCGTGGTGTGCGGCGCTTTTTTCAAAGTTTGCTTAAATGAGGTCAGGCGTAAGCCAATAGCGCCTTTACGTCGTCATCGTTGAGCATGAACACACCTGCCGCCACACTTGCTCCTCGTGTGCCCATCACAACCAGGTCTGCGTACATACCTTGAGTTAGTGCAAATCCTTGCTGCTTCCCTGGAGCCGTGAATGCGCCTTTTTGCTCAAGCCCAGCATTCTTGTAAAAATCTATCAGGTCATAGCCGCACAACAGGGCGGTATCGCGCGGATCTTCGATCAGCGCATTGAGAATCTGTGAGCCAATACCGTGGCCGCGAAACTCTGGGAAAACAAAGATTTTGTGACAATAGCGTGGAACGTTTGGGTCTGGATGAACGAACAACAACGCATAGCCGTAGAGGCAGCCATTTTCATGGCTCATGGCAACCTTCAGATGCCCTGCCCGGTAGCACTCGTCAAAAATTCCCGCCACATGCTTGATGGCCTTTCGGGTTGCCTCTTCTGAAAAGAAAAGAAACTGCATGGCTAGAATGGGCTGAGCGAGCAGATCCTGAAGCACGCCTTTGGCTTCATTTTCCAAGATCTGGGGAAGGAAGGTGTCGATCAGTTGTTGATCAGAAAGAGTGGTGTCTGGCATAGGTAAGCGCTCCTGCTTTGACTGGATAGCCCGCTCGTTTCGCATGGGCGATACCAGTTGTCCTAGGGTAGAGCGCCGAGCGTACCTGCCACTGTGAGAGTTTGTCATCCGACAAAATCATCCAACATATTGCGGCTTGGATACCCATAAACGAACAGCGAGCTGACAGCCCGCTGTGGCCGAGGAAAAACTCACCGCGGTGTCCGAGATTAGTTAACCAATACAGGTTGAGTCGAAGTGAGTCCTTGAAAGCCAAAACTTTGAGTTTTGCGGATTTCTAAAGAAAATGGATCCCAGATCGCTAAATCCCCGATATTACATTTCAATACGCCACCATTTCGCTTAGCGTATGGCAGATTGACTCCATTGTAAAAATGTTGCGGGGATCACATGGACGTAAGCTATTGGGAAGGAGGTCTCCTTTCTTTTGAGATCGACGCTATCGACAAGATGGCCAAAGCGTTCGGGCCCAAAGAGCTTCCTTCGGAGCCTGGGCCAGGCTCCACGAAAGGGAAGTCGTTTGACGTTCTGAAACAATTGAAGAAACCTGAGGCAGGCAATGGCGTATGGCCTTGGCGCGGCTACGCCGGCTTTCGTTTTGCGAACTCGCGGGGCTCAGATGGGGAGTTCGATCTTGTCATCGTCACCCATAGCCTCGTTCTTGTTGTAGAGCTTAAGCACTGGCGCGGCGAGATCACGAACCACGGAGGTAAATGGCATCAAGACGGGAAGGAAACAGAAGTCTCGCCGGTAGACAAAACCCGTCGGAAAACCTTTGAGCTGAGGAAACGAATTAAGGGCCTAAAGTCTCAGTTGCCTAATGGGAAAGAGCCCTGGATCGACTTCTGCATTGTGCTCACCGGCAAATGCACCCTGAATCTTCCTGAGGTCGAGATGCAGCATGTCATGCTGCTGGACGACTTTCTGGAAATGGCCGACCCTAAGCTGTTTAAAGACCGATTCAACGCGCGCTCGAATATCGGTTTGAATGAACATTTCGGCTTCTTCGATGACATCATCAATGAAGGCACGGTCAAGCCCAAAGAGCTTGTTGTAGATGACTACCGTGCGCAGTCTCAAGCGGTGTTCACACACCCTACAGAAGTCTACCGAGAGTACGACGCGGTCAATATCCATAACAAGGATGACCATGCGATGGTCCGGCTATGGGACTTTTCGAAGCTCGATGACACTCGTGCTCGAACGGCTGAAGGACGGTACCGAATCCTCTCGCGCGAGAGGGATGTCATGGTCCACCTCCGCCTGCGCGATCAGGAGTTGATGCATCGTTGTGCTCGTCCTAAGCGTAATGCCAGCCCAGACAGTGTCACCGAGCAATATGCAGAATTGCTTGAAATGCCGGACGGGCATTACCGCCTAAACGAGTTCATCAATCGCTTTGTGGAGCGGATGACTGCGCTTGAGCGCGTCCAGCTTTTTAAAATCCTGCTGGCCCAATTTGCCGGACTGCACGGATTCAACATTGCTCACCGTGATTTGGGTGACCATAGCGTGTGGTTCTCTCCATCGTCATCGATCGCTCTTTCCAACTTCATCAGCGCTTATTACCAGCCTGTCGGTACTCTCGGCGATTTGCGTACCTTGCTGAGCATCGGTGCTATCGCGCTCCCTGAAGACCAGGACACCGCGATGGAGGGCAGTACGCCATTTCGTCGTGATGTCTTCGCGCTCGGGCTGATGGGGTGGCATCTGCTTGAGGCCCGCCCCATGCCCCTAAAGCTCGACGTTGCCTACGTTGCAGGCGTTCAAGCTCAGGTTGAGTCGTCAGAAGATTGGCCTGCCAAGGTACTTGTACAAGCGTTGCGGAATGATCCAAAGGAGCGATTCGATCACGCCAGCGCATTTCAGCAGGCATTCAGCGAGTCCACGCCGGACAACTCTGCCAGTTTTGAGTTTGATAACCGGCGGCTGGACGTTTTTTCTACCGATTTACGGCTGAGCTCCGCTTACCGGGAGGACGATGATCCTATCGCCGACACGGCTGAGAAATTGATTTATCGATCCGGCCCCCTGGTCGTGAAATCATGGCCGTCGATTAATGCCCGGGACCCCAAGGATGGCCAAGGTCCGATGTTGATGGTTTTCTTCGAAGTCCTGGAGCAGTTGAAAGGCAGCGGCTTTGCCTTCCTGCCAAAAATTCAACACTTTGGTTACGATCGCAGCGGTAACCCATTTCTGGCTCAGGAGCATGTCGATGGTGAGCACTGGGATGAGCTGAAGGGGTGGTCGATTGAAACCCGTATTGTCGTCGCCCATGGGCTCATCGAGGCAGTTGACGGGTTGCATGGCCAGCAATTGAGCCACGGCGATCTGCATCCACACAACGTCAAAGTCAATGTCGGTTCCGCTCCTGAAAAGACTCAGGTCTACCTGCTCGACTGTCCGGATTTCTCGGCTTCAGGCGCGTCACCGATCAACACCCGATACAGCCCCGTATTGGAAAACTGCACCCCAGCAGAGCGAGACAACTTTGCTGTAATGCGAATGGTGTTTGAACTCCTAGACATGGACTGGGACGCTCCTTCGCAGAAGGATATTCCCGCCCTGAGAGCGGCTGTCGCGCACGAGATGAACACGGAATCCGGCTTTCTTTCCCTGGAGCGTTTCAAGGATGCTCTAGAAGCCGCTTTCACTCCTGCAAAAACGATTGAAACCGTCTCTGTCGTCCTGCGAAACAGAAGTGACGAGGCATTTGAGATTCTGCCTGACAACGGGAAAATATCTGTTGTCGTGAAGCCAGACCAAAAAGCCCCCACCAAAGCTTTGGAGGTGACGTTCGCAGGTGTCGGCGGGCAGTTACTGACTGAGTTCAATCCGGCTTCCAAGCAGTTTGTAAATGCGTTCAGGGCCGTTCAGGAGACGCGAGTTCCTGCCTATCTGGCGCGTCAAGCAAACCACCACATAGAGGCGCGGTTCAGTGTTTCGGGCGGCACCAGCGTCAATGTTTATGAGCTGACCAAACTTCTGGCCAAAGACGAGGCGTTTTTAAGCCTAGCCGCACAGGTACATGACGCGGAAGTGCGTAAGCAAGCGGCGATTGAGGACGGTGAAAGCGTTTCGAACTCGATTACCGGTGAGGACGAGGACAATGGACTGGCCATAGATGAGGCGCAGCTAGAGGCTGTGAAAGTGCGGAGTTTCCCTGTCAGTCAGATATGGAAAACTATCACCTCTACTGAACTTGAGGCTCAGCCCTCTTTCCGTGTTTCTGAAGAACCACACTTCCACAAGGATGGCGTAGGACTTTTGATTCCCTACGCCATAGATGCGAAGGCCCTTGAGGGGTTTGAGGCGGGAGATAATATCCGATTGATCCTCAGAGACGGGGAGAAGGATATTGATATTGGTGAGATCAACCTGGGCATGAGCGTGCGTGATGCAGTATACGTGCTTGCCTCCAATCGTTCGAAACGCGTGCAGGCTGGCTCTCAATTGTTCCTTCAAAGCCGGCAAAACAAGACATCAATGACGCGTCGTCGCGGTGCGATGGAGCGAATTTTGAACCGGCAGTCTGTGCTGCCAGATTTGATGGATTACTTCGACGAAAAATGCAAGCTGGCACCAAGAGGGTATGCTGAAGAGCCAACCGATGCGGACTTTTCAGTGTACGAACGCACCACAGCAAGTGGGACGGTCATCGGACTGAATGAGGCCCAGCGTGCCGCGTTTACGCAGCTTATCACTACAGGCCCAGTGGGCCTTTTGCAGGGACCTCCGGGGACAGGTAAGACAGAGTTTATCGCGGCCTTTATCCATTATCTGATCAGCAAGGTCGGGGTGCGAAATATCCTCCTTGTCAGCCAGTCTCATGAAGCTGTCAATACTGCAGCAGAACGGATTCGCTCTCACTGCCGTCGGCTGGATACCGAGCTTAACGTTGTGCGCTTCAGTAACCGTGACCAGGTTGTCTCTGAGGAGCTACTGGACGTTTATTCTCGCAATATCGTAGACCGCCAGAGAAATGGGTTTAGTGCTGAACTTAAGGAGCGAGTGGGTTTCATGGCTTCGTCGCTGGGTTTGAGTAAGCCTTTTGTCCAGACGATGGTCGATGTTAACCAGCGAGTATTTCACTTGGTCCGATCGCTGAAAAAACTGGATGAGGAAATTTTGCGCGCTCAGGGGGACGGAGCAGAACGAGTGGCTTTACAAGCGCTGAAGTCCTCTCTGATGGGCGAGCTGAATCTAAATGCCAGCTTGTTTCTTGGCGGGCTGGGTGAGGGCGAAAGCAAACCCCAAGAAATGCTGGAGCGCATCTATGATCACGTCCAGACGGTTCATGGAGTGCGGCCTCCGGAATTCAAGCACTGCCTTGACCTGATCCAACTTTCTCATGAGTACGTTGAGCGCCTGTCGAGCAACAGGGCCAATTATGATGAGTTCCTGATGCGGTCCAGGACATTGGTATGCGGCACCTGCGTGGGTATCGGGCTGCAACATCTCAAGCTTGCAGAAACCCATTTTGATTGGGTCATCATCGATGAGGCTGCTCGATCGGCGCCGAGTGAATTAGCGATCGCCATGCAGGTGGGCTCTCGGGTTCTACTGGTCGGCGACCACAACCAGTTGCGTCCTACTTATGAGGAAGAGCATAAGGCAGCCATTGCCCGTTCCCTGGGCGTTACCACCAGCTCGGCTGAATTCCAGCAGGTCATGCGAAGCGACTTTGAGCGAGTTTTCCAATCCCAGTATGGGCATGCCGCTCGGGCGACGCTTAATACGCAATATCGAATGCTCCCAGCGATTGGCGATCTGGTTAACGAGATCTTCTATGACATCGATCTTGAGAACGGCTACAGACCAAGTCCGGCCTATTTTTCACAAAAGGCTCCTGAGTGCCTGTCCCATGTTGTCACTTGGATCGACACCAGCGAGTTAGGCAAGAAAGCCTACGACAGCGGCGCGCTGAGCCTGTCTAACAATGCTGAGGCGGATGCGATCATACGGCTGCTGGAAGAAATCGCAGAGGACACCGACTTTTGCGCGGGCATGGCTATGGAGATGGCCGAGTCGCAAGAGCCTCCAATCGGGATCATCTGCATGTATCTCGATCAGCGAAAACTAGTGAGAAAGAGATTTGCCGAGAAAATCTGGTCGGAGGAGTTTCGCAAGCTGGTAAAAATCGAGACCGTCGACAGTTATCAGGGTAAAGAAAACAACATCATAATCGTATCCCTGACTCGGGCCAAAGCGGATCAATCACCTGGCTTTTTGGCGACCCCGAATCGTATCAACGTCGCGATGTCACGTGCGATGGAGCGGCTGGTCATTGTAGGCAGTTTGAGCATGTGGAGCGGCAGGAACGCGAGGCTTCCATTGGGTCAGGTAGCCAGCTTTATCCAGACGAAACAAGATACGATCAACTACTGCATCAAACCAGTGACGCGGACCAGGAGGGTCGTCTGATGGAGCTTAACCCAGTTGTTCTATTCGAGCTGGACGTCTCGGTGCCTGCGCAACAGTTTCGTATTGAGTACACCCTTGTGGACAAAGGGGGTCTGCCAGTCGTACCGGAATTTCTTCTGCGGCTGCTCAAGATTTCGGCGCTGCTGCCAGCTGAAATCGCCAATTATTTTGGGTTTACGGCTCAAGAGCTCAGTTTTGCAATCACACCGTTTCTACAAACGGGGGAGCTTAAAACGCGCCCTGATGGACGAATAGAGCTGACCGATAAAGGCCGTGGCCTGTTTGCTGGCAAACATGAGTCGCCGATTGTGAAGCGCAAGGAAGAGCGCGAGCAGATGTTCGTGTTTGAGCTTCTAGCGTTTACCTGCCTTGGAAAAAGCCTTGGAGATGCCGACTCCAAACGTTGCCTAGAGTTGCAGGCGCCAAGCGATACGCTTTCCGAGTCCGGTGCGAAGGCCGTCGGTGCGTTCATGCGTCAGATTTATGATATTTATCGCGCTGGTCACCTGGGGGGGCAGACACAGGATGCGGGTCCGCCGGAGCTCTACAAGGTCGCAGGCGTTCAAAAAGTAAGGGATGGCTGGGAGAAGATAGAAGAGCGTGTAAGCATTGATGCCGACTCTCGGCAGGTACGCTTTGTCGCGAAGGAAGGTCTGCGAGAAAACGAGATCTACATGCGTCAGCGTACGGAGCAGTTGAGCCGCATGATGGGTAAAGCAAACCTTGATCAGGTTCTTCAGCTCGCCGATATCTTGGGAGATTCGGATGCCTACGACTTTGTGTCTTCAAGCGGTATGGACCTTTCTGCCCTGTACCACAGCGCCAGTGCTGTATCGCGGGTTAGAGAATCTTCCGGGCTGCGACTTTTTGGATCTCTTCAGTTGCAGCAAAACTGGGATAGAGTTCTTTCAGTGCTGCGCAAACATCAGAAAGCGCTTCAGAGTGAACCGCAAGCCACCCCGATTCGCCTGTCCTGGCTGGCTCCGGCCTCACATGAACTGTGGGGACGCTCGGCCAGGCATGCGCAGCTTTGCAGTGCATTTTCTGAGCTCTCAAAAACAAAAAGCAAGGGAGGCGGAAGTGATGGAAAACAGGTTTTCGACGCTAAGATTTTGATCCCAGTCTCTGCCAGCGATGATTGGCCGGCGATCAAGCGCGCAAAAGTTGACTGCAACAATGCCAGACTGCTTCTGTGCGGCTTTGTTGAGTCAGAGCAACTGGCACCGCTTGAAGCGATGGTCATTCACGGAAAATGCGCGGTCGTGATTTACCATTTGGTTTTGCCTACGTTGTCCCCGGTGCCTATTCCATTCGGATTCATTACGGAGGATGCTGCCAAGATCCTTAATATTGAAAACCTGATAAACCGCACGATGAGCGAGTACGTCACGGGTAATACGCAACGTTACCTCGGTAGCTTCGAACGCCCCGCCGGCTGAACAACAGGTAATGTTGTGGCAGATGAGAGCAATAGGAACGAGTAACCAGCCTTGAAAGCCTTTAGTATCTAAAAACAATAGATTAAGGGGTGAATATGAAAAAGCTTTATCTGTTTAGCGTACTTATTTTTGCATTGATTTCCCAAGGATGCACTGACTCCATTCATTACAAAAAAGTTGGGGAGCAAAGCGAAGGAGATACGCCAGGAGGGCCAGGCACTCCTAATCATGTTTTTGATGGAGAAAGAGAAGGAGCAGGCACGAAGGGAAGTTCAAAGCTAGGTCGGTCCGAGGAACTCCGAGAAGAAGCTGAAAGACGAGCGGCTTTGGAAGCAGAAAAAAAGGCAAAGGCTGCTGCTATCGCAGCTGCTTTGGCAGCTGAGCAAGCCGCCGAAATAAAAAGAAATGCCGCAGCAATCGAGTCTGCTAAGGCAGCCGAGCTAGCAAAAGCAAGGAGTATTTGGCAGAAGACACTTGATGCTCTAGTCAATCTATTAAACTCTCCACCAATCCTAGAAAAAGATGCCGATAGAATCAAAAGTGAGCCAGGCTTGCTGCTCGGCGATGCAGATGTCGGCCTCGTTACTGTCGCTGAGGACGAAGAAGTAGAATCGCAAACACCCCCAGCGGCCCCACCTGATCCAGGCCAGTGTGCGCCACCACCTGCGACCCCAACCACTGCCCCGCCTGCGTCGTGAGCAACGCCGTCCCCAGGCTGATACCCACACCAAACACAATCACCGTGCCCCACGGAATCCGCGACTGCACATCCT
>NZ_JARIXR010000044.1:0-36371 GCF_029269205.1 Pseudomonas sp. 1912-s
CCTCACTCCGGCATTGCTCCGCGGGCCGCCGCGACGGGGCGTCCCTGCCCCGTCGCGGCTAAACCGGCGTCCTGCCGGTTTACCCGCTCCTCAATCCCTGCGTTCGGCCTCGGGCTTATTGGGGCAGTCAGAGCCAGATCAAGATCAAAAGCAAGAGCACAGCGGCCTACAGGCCGGCTTGAGTGGTAGAAGCCAGATCAAAAGCCAAAGCAGAGCTGCTTTTCTGTAGGAGCCGGCTTGCCGGCGAAAAACCTGAGAGCGCCGCGTTGARTCAGTATGCCCGCGTCATCGTTAGCGACCATCGCCGGCAAGCCAGCTCCTACAGGGGGATCGTGCTCGCTTTTGATTTTGATTTTGCYTTTGCTTCACACCACTCAAGCCGGCCTGTAGGCCGCTGTGYTCTTGATCTGCTTTTGATCTTGATCTTAGGCGCCCCGTTAAACCACGCTGGCCGAACGCAGGTAGTACGGAGCGGGTAAACCGGCAGGACGCCGGTTTAGCCGCGACGGGGCAGGGACGCCCCGTCGCGGCGGCCCGCGGAGTAGTACCGGAGTGAGGGCACACCGAGCCTAGGCGAGGTGCCGAGTGGTGGGGCAAGAGCCTTTTGGTTACTTTTGGGCTCCTTTCAAAAGTGACCCGCTGTAAGAGCGGAACCAATCGAAGCCATCACCCAAAAAACGGATATGCCCCCCCAAAAAAGCTACTGCAAGTTGACAAACAACCCCCCGTCTACCAACAGCGAAGCCCCCGTCACATACCGCGCCATATCCGAAGCAAGAAACACAATGGGGCCAGCAACGTCGTCGGGCTCGCCCAACCGCCCCAGCGGTGTACGCGACGTCATGTACGCCAACTTCTCTTCATCCGCCAAATCCTCCTTGTTGATGTCGGTAGCAATCGTCCCCGGCAACACCGAATTACAGCGAATGCCATACGGCCCCAACGCAATCGCACAGGACTGCATCAACGAGTGCAGCCCGGCCTTGGTCGGCGTGTAATGCGTTTGCATCCCGCCACCCACCAGCGCGCTGATGGAACTGACGGCGATGATCGCGCCGCCCTTGCCCTGGTTTTTCATCTGGTTGGCCGCCGCCTGCACGGCGAAGTAGGCGCCGTTGAGGTTGGTGTTGACCGTCTTGAGGTACACCTCGCGCGGCATGTCGAGGAAGGAATGAAACGGGCAAATCCCGGCATTGTTGACGAACACATCCACACTGCCGAATGCCTTGAGCGCACCCGCCACCAGCTTGTCACCCGTGTCCGGGTCAGCGGCATCACCGCCCACTTCCACCGCCTGCCCACCAAACCCCTTGATTTCCTCGATCAACGAAAACGCCGCCTCAGTCCCCTGGCCACTGCCACTATGACCAATCACCACACGAGCCCCCTGGCGCGCGCACTCACGGGCAGCAGCGCGTCCGATACCCCGGGAAGCGCCAGTAATAATCACGGTTTTATCTGCAAGTAACATAAATGAACTCCTCGAAAACAAACGGCCTCAGCCGAGATAGTTGCCGTAACCGACCATGGCGATAGCGCCGAGAATCACCGCGATACCGGCAACCAATACGCTTTTATTGGTAGCGCTGGTGCCTTGCCATTCGCGGAAATACAGCCCCCAGCCGTTGGACACGATGATGATGAACGACATGTGCAGCACCCATGAACTGGCATCGTTCTGCAGGCGGCTTTCGCCCATGCCGTAGAAGAAAAACTGCAGGAACCACAGGGTTCCGGCGCACGCCACGAGCAGGTAATTGCTTAACAGCGGGGTGCTGCGGTCGGTGTAGTTGTGGAACGTGCGGTTGCGCCAGTTCAGCCACAGGCACCAGAGGCCGTTGGTGGTCAGGCCACCCCACATGATCACCATGAAGGTCACGTTGTTCTGGAACAGGCTGTTGGCGCCGTGCTCGACAGCCGCGGCAGCCAGCGGACGCCCGGCGGAAATGCCGTAGCTGAAGCACGCGCTCAGCACCCCGGAGATCACCGCTACCAGCATGCCCTTGGCCACCGAGAACTCGCTGATGCTGGCGAATTTCACCGCTTCGGGCACCTCCCGTTCCTTGATCAGCCCGGCCTTGCCGCACACGGCGATGCCCACCAGCGATACCGCCACGCCCCACAGCACCCAATGCCCGCCCTGGGAGGCGAGCATTGAGGTCAGGGTGCCTTCGGTGGCGTCGGTGAACAGGTCGCGGTACAGCGCCGGCATCAAGGCGCCAAGGGCCGAGGTCAGGCCCAGTACCAACGACATGCCCAGGGACAGTCCGAGGTAGCGCATGGTCAGGCCGAACGTCAGCCCGCCAATGCCCCAGAGCACGCCGAACAGGTAGGTCCAGAGCAGGGTGCTGGTGTCGGCCTGGCGCAGGATGTCGGCCCAGCCGGGCACGGTCAGTTGCGCGGCAATCAGCGGCACGATCAGCCATGACACCAGGCCGCCGGTGATCCAGTAGCTTTCCCAGGCCCAGCCGCGGACTTTCTTGTAGGGGATGTAGAAGCTGCCGGAGGCGAAGCCGCCGATGAAGTGCAGGATCACACCGAAGAGAATGATTTCCACGTAGTCGAATCCTTTTTTATTGTTGTGGTACCGCGCTGATTCAGCCTGGGGTGAGGCTGAACATCGGGATCAAATCCACGCTGACGGGCGAGGCGTCCGGGTGGCTGGGCATGATGTCTTGCATGTAGTGCCACCAACGCTGCATCAGCGCGGTGCCAGGCAAGGTGTCGAGGCGGTGCTGGTCTTCGTGGGTCATCACGGCGAACAAGGCGTTGCTGGCCTCGTCGAGGTAGATCCGGTAGTCCACCACGCCGGCATCGCGCAGGGCCTGGGCCAGTTCCGGCCAGATCGCGTCATGGCGTCGACGGTACTCGGCGTGCTGCCCGGGGTTGAGGTTCATGCGAAAGGCTCGGGTCTGCATGACTGGCCTCCGTGGGGTGGCGTGGGGCTGTAGATCCGCACCGCGTTGTGCAGGAAAAACTTGCCCTGTACGTCCTCGGGTTTGCCCGCCAGGCAGGCTTTCACCAGGCCCAGGGTGGTGGCGAAATTGGCCAGGTGATCGCTGTTGGGCCAGTCGCTGCCAAAGAAGCAACGGTCTTCGCCAAAGGCTTCCCACAGCACCGCCAGGCGGTCGTTATAGAAGGCCGGGTCAAGGATCAGGCCCTGCGGGCCGACCTGGGGGATTTCCGCCAGTTTGGCAAACACATTGGGCCGCTCGGCGAGGCGCATCAGGTCGGCGTGGTACGCCGATGCTTCACCGGCCGGCACGCTGGCGTTGGGCAGGTGATCGACAATGATGCGCAGCTCGGGCAAGGCATCGCTCACGTGCAGCAGCCCTTTGATCAGGCGTGGGTTCGGGTTGGCGCTGTCCAGGCTGCGCCCGTATTCGGCGAGGCGGCGCAGGCCGTCGATAAAGCCGGGGCGCGTCTGGTCGTCGAGCAGATCGCGGTCCCACAGGTTGCCGTAGCGCAGGCCGAGGAACAGCGGTTCATGGGCCAGGGCTTCAAGGTCTGCTGCAAAGCCGTTGTGCAGCGGGTCGAGGTTGCCGACGAAACCCAGCAGGCGTGGATCGCTGCGCAAGGTTTCCAGGAGCCAGCGGTTGTCGTCGCGCCACGGGCTGGCCTCCACGGCAATTGCACCGATCACGTTATGGTCGCCCGCCAGCGCCCAATAATCCGCCGGCAAATGCGCGGCATACAGCGCGTTACCGGGTTCGGGCCAGGGAATGCCCTGGGGGCGGCGCGGGTCGAACAGGTGCAAGTGGCTGTCGATGATCGGGCCGTTGTAAGGGGTAAGAGGCATTGCGCAATCCTTGTCGGAAGAATTGATCGGGAAGGGCCCGCACGCTACCGCGCCAGGGCCCGTTGCACCACCTCAGCCCTGCAGGTACACCGCGTGGGTATGGGTGTACTCATACAGGCCGTGCTTGCCATCGGCGCCGCCGATCCCGGATTTGCGCACACCGGCGTGGAAGCCTTGCATGGCTTCGAAGTTCTCGCGGTTGACGTAGGTTTCGCCGAACGACAATTCACGCACCGCCTGCATCGCCTTGCCCAGGTCGCGGGTGTAGATCGACGACGTCAGGCCATAGTCGCAGTCATTGGCCAGGGCGATGGCCTCATCCAGGTCGTCGACAATCTGGATCGGCAGTACCGGCCCGAAGATCTCCTCGCGCATGATTTCCATGTCGGCGCGGCAACCGGCCAATACCGTGGGCTGGAAGTGAAAGCCCTGGCCCAGGTCGGCAATCTGCCCACCAGTGACCAGCGATGCACCCTGGCCCAGCGCGGTGCGCACCTTGCGATTGACGCTCTCCAGGCCCTGCCGGTTGATCAGCGGGCCCATCTCCACATCGGCTTGGGCAATGGGGTCGCCGTAGCGGGTGGCAGCCATTGCGGCGCTGATGCGCTCGATAAACTGGTCGGCCACCTTGCGCTCCACGTACACCCGCTCGGCGCAGTTGCACACCTGGCCGCTGTTGATGATCCTTGAGTCGCGAATGGCGTTTACCGCGAGGTCCAGGTCGGCATCGGCGAGGACAATGGCAGGCGCCTTGCCGCCCAGCTCCAGGTTGAGCTTGGTGATGTTCGGCGCGGCGGCGGCCATGATCCGCGAGCCGGTGGCGACGCTGCCGGTGAAGCTGATCATGTCCACGCCCTTGTGGGCGGTGAGGGCGCCACCGACGTGGCCATCGCCGCAGACCACGTTGAACACCCCGGCTGGCAGATCGGTTTCGGCCACCAGTCTGGCGAATTCAAAGCAGTTGTTGGGCGTCTCCTCGCTGGGCTTGATCACGATGGTGTTGCCGGTCAGCAACGCCGGGGCCATCTTGCGGGCGATCAGGAAGAACGGGAAATTCCACGGCAGGATGCCGGCCACCACGCCCAGCGGCTTGCGGAACAGAAAGATGTTTTCGTTGGGCCGGTCGCTGGTGATGATCTCGCCTTCGATGCGTCGCGCCCACTCGGCCATGTAGTCGAGGTAGTCGGCGGTGAAGTTGACTTCGACTTCCGCCAGGCCCGTGACCTTGCCTTGCTCCAGGGTGATGGTGCGTGCCAGGTGGGCGACGTTTTCCCGCAGCTTGGCGGCAATGCGGCGCAAGTGCCCGGCGCGTTCGATCGCGGGTTTGCGGGCCCAGTCTTTTTGCGCATGACGGGCAGCGGCCAGGGCCTGGTCGACGTCTTCAGCGGTGGACGCCGGGACCTTCGACAGCAGGGCGCCGGTGGCCGGGTTCAACACCTCCAGGTGGGCATCGCTCGGGGTAAAACGGCCGTTGATGAAATTCTGGTAGACCGGTACGGATGACATGGGCAGCTCCTCAGTAAGTGCGTGACGGCGCCTGGGCGTCGGCGACGGGGCGATAGCGGGCCAGTGTGGCCATGGCGCTCTGGCGCAACAGGCTGATGTCGATGGCCACTGCGATGAACTGGCAGCCCCAGGCTTGGTAACGTCGGGCGTCGTCTTCGTTGGGGGCGAGGATGCCGCAAGCCTTGCCGGCCGCCAGCGTGGCGTCGACCGCGTGCCGGATACGTTCCTGCACTTCGGGATGCCCGGGGTTGCCGGCGTGACCGAGGCCGATGGACAGGTCGGCCGGGCCGATAAATACCGCGTCCACACCTTCGACCGCCGCAATCGCCGCGACGTTTTCCACCCCGAGACGTGACTCCACCTGCACAATCAGGCACAGCTGTTCATGGGCGGTGTTGAGGTAGTCGGCCACGCCGTCCCAGCGGGTAGCGCGGGTCAAGCCGCCGCCGACACCACGAATGCCGTGGGGCGGATAACGCATCGCGCGCACCAGGGCCTGGGCCTGTTCGGCGGTTTCCACCATCGGGATCATCAGCGTCTGGGCGCCCACATCCAGCAGTTGCTTGATCAGGTTGGCGTCGCTGCTCACCGCGCGAACCACCGGCGCGGTGCCATAGGACGCCACGGCCTGGAGCTGGTTGAGCACGCTGGGCACGGTGTTGGGGGCGTGTTCGCCGTCAATCAGCATCCAGTCATAACCGGTGCTGGCGACGATTTCGGCGGCATAGGCCGTGGCGAAACCGGCCCAGATCCCGTATTGCGCGGCGTCTTTACGCAGCGCGGCCTTGAAAGCGTTGTGGGGCATGTGCATGGCAGGAGTCCTCAGCGGTTATACGGACGGTGCAGTTGGCAATCGGGATTGAGGTCCACGCCAAACCCTGGCTTGTCGAGCACCGACAGGCGCATGCGGCCATTCACCGGCACTGGCTCGCCGAGCAGTTGCGGGTGGAACATCGGCACCACTTCGTCGGCCTTGGGCGCCATCATCAGGAACTCGGCGAACGGGCTGTTATGGCGGGTGGCGACAAAGTGGTAGCTGTAGACCGACGAGCCGTGGGGCACCACCAACGCGTTGTGGGCGTCGGCCAGGGCGGAGATTTTCACCAGTTCGGTGAGGCCGCCGCACCAGCCCACATCCGGCTGGATAATGTCGCAGCAGCCCATCTCCAGCAGCATGCGAAAGCCCCAGCGGGTGGCTTCGTGTTCGCCGGTGGTGACCAGCATGCCCTTGGGCACGTTGTTGCGCAGGGCGGCATAGCCCCAGTAGTCGTCAGGCGACAGCGCTTCCTCGATCCACTTCAAGCCAAATTCGTGGGCGCCGGTTGCCAGCCTGGTGGCGTAGTTCAGGTCCAGGCTCATCCAGCAATCGAGCATCAGCCAGAAGTCCGGGCCGACCCGTTCGCGCATGGTCGCCAGCTCCTCGAGGTTTTTGCGCAGGCCTTCTTCGCCTTCCGACGGGCTGTGGTGCAGGGGCATCTTGCCGCCGATAAAGCCCATCTTCTGCGCCAGGTCCGGGCGGGCGCCGGTGGCGTAGAACTGCAATTCATCCCGCACCGCGCCGCCGAGCAACTGGTGCACCGGCTCCTGGCGGATCTTGCCGAGCAGGTCCCACAGCGCCAGGTCCACACCGGAGATCGTGTTGATCACCAGCCCCTTGCGCCCGTAGTACAGGGTGGACTGGTACATCTGGTCCCAGATTTTCTCGATATCGGTGACACGGGCGCCTTCCAGGAAGCGCGCCAGGTGTTTCTCGACGATGTAGGCGGCGGGCTCGCCACCGGTGGTCACGGCAAACCCGACCGTACCGTCGCTGGCCTCGATTTCCACCACGAGCGTGCCGAGTACGTTGATCCCGAAACTGCGGCGGCTCTGGCGGTATTCGGGGTATTTGCTCATGGGGGTGCTGATGTGATCGTCGATCCAGTGGCCGTCTGCCTGGTCGTGGTAATCCGCGCCGCCGCCGCGCAGCACAAAGGCGCGCACGTGCTTGATAGTGATGTTGCCCATGGTGTGACTCCTTGATTAAACAGTGGCCGGCGTGTTCGTCGCTTTTTGGCCTGGCGAATGGATACCGAGTACCAGCAAGGCGGCGAGCACGGTGGTGGCGGATAGCAGGTAGAGGCCGGCCGCAGGGGAGTGGAAGGCGGTTTCTGCCCAGTTCTTCAGCACCGGGGCGATAAACCCGCCGAGGGCGCCGAAGGAGTTGATCAACGCGATGCCGGCGGCCGCGGCGCTGCCCGCCAGATAGCTGGAGGGGAAAGTCCAGAACACCGGTTGCACAGCGATAAATCCCGAGGCGGCGAAACACAGGGCGAGCATGCCCAGCAGCGGGTTGGCGAAGGTCACGGAGCAGGCAATCCCGGCGGCGGCCATCAACAGGGTCAGGGACGCGGTTTTGCGGCGCTCGCCGGTACGGTCGGAATAGCCGGGAATCCACCAGGCGGCGAACAGCGCGCACACCCACGGAATGGCCGAGACCAGGCCCACCATCAAGCCGACCCTGGTGCCCAAAAGGCCGCTGACCTGAGTGGGCAAGTAGAACACCACGCCGTAGACGCTGGCCTGGATCAGCAGGTACACCAGGCACAGGTACAGCACGCTGGGCTGGCACAGCACATTCAGCAGGCTGCGCCCGTGGGTGGTTTTGTGTTGGTCTTCGCGGTCCAGCAGGTCCTGGATCTGGCGTTGCTCTGCCACGGTCAGCCATTTGGCATCGGCGGGGCGGTTGTCCAGGTACCAATAGGCCCAGATGCCGACCGCCGTGGCCATCAGGCCTTCCACGGCGAACAGCCATTGCCAGCCTTGCAGCCCGGAGAACCCGTCCAGCTCCAGCAACAGGCCCGACAGCGGGCTGCCGAAGATGAAGGCCAGGGGCGCGCCAAAGTAGAAGAACCCCATGGCCTTGCCGCGTACCGCAGACGGGAACCAGTAGGTGAGGTAGAGAATGACACCGGGGAAAAACCCGGCTTCGGCCACGCCCAGCAGGAAGCGCAACACGTAGAAGCTGGTTTCGTTATGGGCAAACATCATGGCGGCGGACACCAGGCCCCAACTGACCATGATCCGGCACATCCACAGGCGGGCGCCGACGCGATGCATGATCAGGTTGCTCGGCACTTCCAGCAGCGCATAGCCGACAAAAAACACCCCGGCGCCAAAGGCGAAAGCGGCATCACTAAGGCCGGTGTCGGCCTGGAAGGCTTGCTTGGCGAACCCGACGTTGGCGCGGTCGAGGAAGGCCATGATGTACATCAACAGCAGGAAGGGCAGCAGCCGCCAGGAAATCTTGGCGAGCAGAGACGCAGGCAGGGTCTTCATGGGTCAGTCCGGTTGTTTTGTTCTTATGGGAAGGACTGTACGGCGCTCGATCTATGCGCTACAAATCGAATCTCGCTTACAACTGATAACCTCAGGGTATCGATAACAAGGAAAACAATGAGTAGTCCCGCGATCTCCCGCAGCCTGTTCAACCGCCTGCGCTACAAGCATCTGCATATGCTGGTGGCCTTGAGTTCCAGCCAGAACCTGCACCGCGCGTCCCAGAGCCTGAACATGTCGCAACCGGCGGCGACGCGCATGTTGCGGGAGATCGAGGACATGTTCGCCTGCGACCTGTTCGAGCGCCTGCCCCGGGGCATGCGCCCCACGGCGCTGGGCAAGGAGCTGATCCGCTTTGCCGAATCCGCCCTCAGCGGCCTCGATCGCTGCGCCGAGGAATTGAGGGTGCGCCAGCAGGGCGGCTACGGGTATTTGTCGATCGGCACGATCATGGGCGCGGCGCCGGACCTGGTGATGGACTCGATTGCGCAGATCAAGTCGCTCAACCCGCAGATGCGCATTCGCATCATGGGCGACACCAGCGACCAGGTGATCCAGTTGCTGGAACAGGGCCGCATCGACCTGGCCATCGCCCGGCGCAATGCCGCCACCGACAGCGAGCATTACAGTTTCGAGCCCCTGGGTAATGAACGGATGCTGGTGGTGGTGCACGCCGGCCATCCCCTGGCGCAGCGCGAACACTTGCCGTTGGCGGAGCTGGTCAGCGACTGGCCGTGGATCCTGCAACCGCAAACCAGCCCGGCGCGCATTGGTTTTGATGAGGCGCTGCAACACCTGGCCTTGCCGCAGCCGGCGGACATCATCGAGTGCAGTTCGGTGTATTCCATGCAACAACTGATTCAACTCACCGACGCAATCATGGTGCTGTCGGAAAGCGCCCTGCGGGATTACCTGAAAATGGGCCTGGTGGTGGCCTTGCCGGTGGTGCTGGAGGTGCAGCTGGCGCCGTTCGGGATGCTGTTGCGCAAGGGCGACCCGGTGAGCCGCGAGCTGGGGCTGTTTATCGACATGCTCCGACAGAAAGCCGCGATGCTTTAAACGCTGCGTGTAAAAGAACGTGGTATGCCGGCGGGATATTAAATAGAATGAATCTCATTTGAGATTAACTCGCGCCGCGCAGGTTACTTGCCATGAATGATGCTGTATTGCCGACGCACCTGGCTGAAGCGAGTCTTCACACCTTGTACCGCGACCACCGCAGCTGGCTGGAAAGCTGGCTGCGGCGGCGCCTGGGCAATGCCTGGGATGCGGCCGACCTGAGCCAGGACACGTTCCTGCGGGTGCTGGCCAGCGCCCAGCCGATTGCACAATTGCAGGAGCCCCGGGCTTACCTGGTGACCGTGGGCAAGCGCTTGCTGGTCAACTTTCACCAACGGCGCAGCCTGGAGCAGGCATATCTCAACGCGTTGACGCACTTGCCGCAAGACTGCGTGCCGTCCCCGGAGCAGCGCTGGTTGCTGCTGGAAACCCTGCAAGCCCTGGATGAACTGCTCGACGGTTTGCCACCGGTGGTGCGCCGTGCGTTTCTGTGGAGCCAGCTGGAAGGCCTGGGTTACCGGGAGATTGCCGAGCGGCTCAATGTCTCCGAGCGTACGGTCAAGCGCTACATGGCCCAGGCCTATGAGCATTGCCTGCTGGTGGACCTGTGAGCCGCAGCGCGCCGGATCTCGCCCGTGCGGCGGCGCAGTGGCTGGCGTTGCTGGAGTCTGGCAGTGCCACTGAGCGTGATCACGCCAGCCTGCAACAGTGGCGCGACAGCCATCCCCAGCACGAACAAATCTGGCAAAAAGCCCAACTGTTGCGTCAGCGATTTAACGATTTGCCACCGGCATTGGCCATGGCCAGCCTTGATCGCCCGCAACCGGGACGGCGCGCGGTGCTCAAGCGTGCCTTGGGCGTGGCCGCGCTGGTGCCGGCTGCGTGGTTGCTCAGCCGGCAATTGCCGATCGATGCATGGCGCGCCGACCTTCATACCGCGACTGGCGAACGCAAGCGGGTGTCGCTGGCGGACGGCAGTAGTCTGCAACTCAATACCGCGAGTGCGGTGGATGTGGACGTGGCCCGGCGCCGTGTGACGCTGGTGGAAGGCGAGATGGCGTTGACGGTGCCGGGGGCTGGTGCACTGACGGTGCAGACGCGTTATGGCCAGGTGATTGTCAGCCAGGCTGAGGTGTGTGTGCGGCAGCTGTCTTCCGGGTGCCTGGTGTCGGTCTTGAAGGGCGCGGTGCAGGTGCAGGACCTGCGGGGGCAAGTGGCGACGTTGCAAGGTGGGCAACAGGCGCGTTTGCAGGCGTCCGGTATGGGCGCAGCCGTGGTGTTTGATGCGCTGCAACTGGGTTGGCGCGAGGGTGTGTTGACCGCGCAGAACCAGCTGTTGGGCGATTTTTTGCGGGAGTTGGAGCGGTATCGGCCGGGGGTGATGCGTTGGGACTCGAGCCTTGAAGCGCTGCGGGTGACCGGGAGTTTTCAGTTGGCCGATACTGATCGCATTCTTGCGTTGCTGGCGTCGACGATGCCGCTGGAGGTGCAGTCGCGTACGCGGTATTGGGTGACGCTGACGGCGCGTAAAACGGCTGTCTGAGGACATATCCGTTATTTAGGTAACGGCCGCTTATGGTTTCGCTCTTACAGCGACTCACTTTGGAAAAGCCGGAATGCCGGCCCAGCCCAAAGTAAGCAAAGGGCTCTGCCCCGCCTGTCGGCACCTCGCTAAGGCTCGGTGTTCCCTCACTCCGGCATTGCTCCGCGGGCCGCCGCGACGGCCCGTCCCTGGCCCGTCGCGGCTAAACCGGCGTCCTGCCGGTTTACCCGCTCCTCAATCCCTGCGTTCGGCCTCGGGCTTATTGGGGCAGTCAGAGCCAGATCAAGATCAAAAGCAAGAGCACAGCGGCCTACAGGCCGGCTTGAGTGGTAGAAGCCAGAGCAAAAGCCAAAGCCAAAGCGAAAACCAAATCTGAAACTGCTGCAGCTCTGCTTTTCTGTGGGAGCTGGCTTGCCTGCGATGCAGACAACTCGGTTTTTCAGATGCACTGAGGCGATGCCATCGCAGGCAAGCCAGCTCCCACATTTGACCGTGCCCGCTTTAGATTTTGATTTTGCTTTTGCTCCACACCACTCAAGCCGGCCTGTAGGCCGCTGTGTTCTTGATCTGCTTTTGATCTTGATCTTAGGCGCCCCGTTAAACCACGCTGGCCGAACGCAGGTAGTACGGAGCGGGTAAACCGGCAGGACGCCGGTTTAGCCGCGACGGGGCAGGGACGCCCCGTCGCGGCGGCCCGCGGAGTAGTACCGGAGAGAGGGCACACCGAGCCTGGGCGAGGTGCCGAGTGGTGGGGCAAGAGCGTTTTGCTTACTTTTGCGCTGTTCAAAAGTGAGCCGCTGTAAGAGCGGAACCCATATCAGCCATCACCCAAATACCGGATATACACCCCAGCCTGACTTACCCCCCCCCAACACGTGCGTTTCAGATCACATGCGCCCGCTGCAACTCGGTCAACGCCAGTGCCTTGAGGCGCGCCAACAGCGGATCCCGCCGGTCCCGCGGATGCTCCAGCTCCACCGCCAGTTCCTGGCGAATACTGCTGGGCCGGTTATCCATCACCAGTACCCGGTCACTCAGGTACAGCGCCTCGTCCACATCGTGGGTCACCAGCAACAGGGCGATCCCGTGGTGCTCAGCCAATTGCAGCAGCAAGTCCTGCAGCTTCATGCGGGTAAACGCATCCACCGCGCTGAACGGCTCGTCCAGCAGCAACACCTGCGGCCGCGAATACAGCCCGCGAGCAATCGCCACCCGTTGCGCCATGCCGCCCGACAACGCCTTGGGCAACGCCTGGCCAAAGCCGGTAAGCCCCACCTCGTCAATCAACTGCGCGACCCAGGCTTTGTCATAGCCGTTGTCATCGCTGAAACCGATGTTTTGCTCCACCGTCAGCCAGGGCATCAGGCGCGGCTCCTGGAACACAAACGCGACCTCGCCACCGCCCTGTAACAGCTCACCCTGGTAGTCCTTTTCCAGCCCGGCAACGATCCGCAGCAAGGTGCTTTTGCCGCAGCCGCTGGGCCCCAGCAAACTCACCGCCTCCCGCGGTTGCAGGGCCAGGTGGACGTTGGTCAGCACCGTGGTGGCGCTGAAATTTTTACGCTCGACACGAATGTCCAGTAGCGCTTCGCTCATGCTCAATTCTCCGGGCCTTGGCCGTTGAAGGTGTCGCGCCAGGCCAGGCAGCGTTTCTCCAGGGCGGCCAGCAGGCCGTCGCTGATCTTGCCCAACAGGGCCAATACAATGATCGCCGCCAGCACAATGTCGGGCCGTGAGGTTTCCCGGCCATCGCTGAGCAGGTAACCCAGGCCCTTGGTCGCGGCGATCAACTCGGCCGCCACCAGGAACATCCAGGCCAGGCTCAAACCGCTGCGCAAACCGGTGAACAAGCCGGGCAGGGCGGCGGGCAACAGGATGCGGCGCACCAGGCGCGTACGGCTGAAGCCATACATCTGCCCGACTTCCACCAGCTTGCGGTCGATGTCGCGAATCGCCGCGACGCCATTGAGGTACACCGGGAAGAACGCGCCGATGGCAATCAGCACGATCTTCGAGGTCTCATCAATGCCCAGCCACAGCAGCAACAGCGGCACCCACGCCAGGCTCGGGATCGAGCGCAGGCCGGCGAAGGTCGGTTCCAGGTACGCCTCGGCCTCGCGGCTCAAGCCGACCCAGGCGGCAAACACCAGGGCCAGGCTGGCGCCGATGGCGAATCCCAGCAGTACCCGCAACAGGCTGGCGCTGATGTGTTTCCACAACGCGCCTTCGGCGAGGTCGGTGAGGGTCACCGCGATCTCGCTGGGGGCCGGCATCTGGTAGGACGGCAGCCAGCCGATACGCACCACCACTTCAAGGATCACCAAGATCAACACCGGCAACGCCAGGCCCTTGAGCCGGCGTGGCCAGGCGCTGCGCTGGACAGTGATCGTGGGTGTCCGTGGGACCGGCAGGGCTTCGCTTTTGCTGCTCATGACGCTCCCCTTATGGACGAGGCAAGGCCTGGCCGAAGCTTGGGTCGATCAACTGGTCGATCACCTGATCCACATTCACCCCACGGCGCACCAGTTCTTCCGACACCAGGATCGGCGCAGCAGCCTTGGAGGACACCACGTCCTGAGCGGTGAGCAACGGGCTGCTCAGGTCGGTGCGGGACAATTGCAGCTTGGCCACTTCCAGCGGCAGGCCGGATTCGTCCGCCAGCAGCTTGGCAAATTCATCCGGGTGCTGGACCGCCCAGTTGCGGGCTTTTTCATAGGCGCCGAGCACTTTGGCGATGGTCTGCGGATGCTCCTTGGCGTACGTCTCGGTGACGCTGACCACGCCATAGCTGTTGAAGTCCTTGTTGCGGTACAGCAGGCGCGAACCGGCCTGGATTTCACTGGCGGCCATGTGCGGGTCAAGACCGGCCCAGGCGTCGACATCACCTTTCTCCAGGGCGGTACGGCCGTCCGGATGTTGCAGGTGCACCAGTTCTACGTCGTCCTTGGCCAGGCCGGCTTTCTGCAGGCTGCGCAGGGTGAACAGGTACGGGTCGGTGCCTTTGGTGGCGGCAATTTTCTTGCCCTTGAGGTCGCTCACGCTCTTGAAGGTTGAATCCTTGCGCACCACCAGTGCGGTCCACTCGGCGCGGCTGTACACATACACCGACTTGATCGGGCTGCCGTTGGCCCGGCTCAACACCGCCGACAGGCTGGCGGACGAAGCGAAATCGACACCGCCGCTGTTGAGGTATTCCAGGGAACGGTTGCTGCCCTGGCTCAGCACCCAGCCGACCTTGGTTTTTGGCAGTGCGTCTTCGAGCCAGCCGAAGTGCTTGAGCACCAGGCTCACCGGCGAGTAATAGGCATAGTCCAGGTTGACTTGCGCAGGGTCGGTTTCCGCGGCATGGGCCAGGGGTTGCAGGCTGAGGGCGAGGGCGCAGGCGCCCAGAAGGGTTTTGGCGAAGGGTTTCATGGAACAGCTCCGGGCAAGGCGGGAAAGAGAAGGCTTTTCTTATATTCAGAAAATTCATATGGCATGTTCCATCATGCGTTATAGGAATATGCAGTCTCTGTGCCAGCAGTCGCGGGGCCGTTTCTATTGGGGTTGGGGGCAGGGGCGTTGTGATGGGAGAGGGCACTTTGTTGAATCACTGTTGGCTGCGCAACAGCTTGTATATTTCTTTATAGAATAAATAAAGAGTTATTTATTCCTTTTGTTGTTTTCACGAATAGGGCACTTTGAGTGCCTGCGCATTCGTGCGGATTGACCCAACAGACCAAAGGAAAGCCGACATGACCATTAAAGCGATCAACGTGCGCAACCAGTTCAAAGGCGTGATCAAGGAAATCCTGATCGGCGAAGTGGTGTCCGAGATCGATGTGCAAACCGCGTCGGGGATCGTGACGTCGGTGATTACCACGCGCTCGGTGCGCGACCTGGAATTGAAAGTGGGCAGTGAAGTGATTGCCTTTGTGAAATCGACCGAAGTTTCGATCGCTAAGCTGTGACTGCAATCCAGTTGTGAATTCAATCCAAATGTGGGAGCTGGCTTGCCTGCGATGACGGAGTGTCAGTCGACCTATTTGTCGGCTGATACACCGCTATCGCAGGCAAGCCAGCTCCCACACTGATTTGTGTAGATTTAGTTGAGCCGAGGGCCGCCTCCAGACGGCCGGGACCCGGGCTTCTCACCCGAAGCATCCGGCAGTTCCTTGGGCTTTTCACTCGGGTCCTTGTAGTCCTTGTGCAAATCCCCATCCAGCCGGTTGCTCGACGAGCCGCCGCTTTGCGGTGTCGCGTCAAAGTGCTCCCACTCCGATTGCTGGAAGCGGAACAGGCTGTCATCGGTCGGCGTGTCGCGGCCGTGGTAGTGGTGGATTTCGTAGTGGGCGTATTCGACCTTGTCCGCCCAGTTGTCCTGCAATAAACCGTCGCCCGCCAGGTCGCGGTACCAGTCGTTTTCCTTCTCGGTGGCCTTCTGTTTTTTGTTGTGGTCGACGAAGTAGCCGATGATCCCGCCCACCACCGCCAACACCACGCCCACCAGGAACAAAGGGCCGGTCAGCGCTGCCGCCGTGCCTGCGCCAAACAGCGCTGCTGCACCCAATACGCCGGCCGATGCGCCGAATGCACCGCCCGCCACCTGCAACCCACCCGCCGCCTGAGCCAACGGGTCTTTGCTGTCCACGCCACTTTTGATCGCCAGGGCGCCGAGTACGATGTCGGCAAAACCACCGGCGATATCCGTGGCCGGGCCCAGCACCTTGATCACCGAACCTGCGATCTTCGCCGACTGGGAAGCGCCGAGCTTGGCCGCACCGGCAGCCTTCAGGCCGTCATCCAGGTGGGTGGCGAGACCTTCGGTGGCTTCGGTCACGGCTTTATCGCCTTCGCCAAACAGTTTGGCGACGCCGTCGTACTGGCTGTCGGGAACCGCGTCCAGGGCCGCGGCAATTTCCTTGCTGACCTTTGAGTCGATCTCGGTGGGCTTGCTGAAGTCGATGACTTTGCCGGCCGCACCTTCCTTGCCCCAGATTTCCGGCAGGGTCTTGTCCAGGCCGAGAAAGTCCACCAGGCCGCCCTTGCCCAGGGCTTCGCCGATCTTGTCGCCGAGCTTGACGAAGTGGCTCGCGCCGCCGGCAAAACTCAGGAAGTCCTTGGCGATGGTCATACGCTGGGCCGGGGTTTCGCCGAGCTTGCCGCCTTTGCCCACCAGTTGGTAAATCCCTGAGAACAGGCTGACGCCGGCGCCCATGGAACCGAGGATGCCTTTGCTGTTGAGGGTGTTGAACACCTCGCCGAGCATGCCGCGATCCGCCACGGGGATATAGGGTTTGCTCAGGGCGGTTTTCACGTCGGCTTCGCTGATGGTGCCGCTGTTCTTGTAGACGTCGCCGAGTTCTTCCAGGGCCTTCGTCACGGCCGAGGATTTCTCCTTGCCCTCCAGGCCTTCGTTGAGGAATTTCTCCAGCACTTCCTGGCTGCGTCGCGGCAAGTCCAGCAGGTTGCCCTTGAGCACGCCCTTGAGCAGGCCGAACAGGTCCTTGGTGGCCAGTTCCTTGTTCTCGTCGGAGATCTTGCTCGGGTCCGACAGGATCTCGTTGAGGTCGGTGGTGAGGCCGTCGGCCTGGATATTCTGCGCGGCCTTGGTGGCGGCTTCCGGGTCGAACAGCGACAGCGAGGTGAGGGTGTTGCTCAGGTCCTGTTGGGCTTCGTGGCTCTTGCCCTGTTTTTGCAGGTCCTTGAGGTAGAGCACGTAGTCGGGGTTGTTGGTCAGGTCGAGGAGCTTCTGCTTGATCTCGTCCTTGTTGGGCAGGTGACTGATGGCGTCGTCCATCTTGGTCTTGTAGTCGGCCTGCACGGTCGGGTCTTTAAACAGTTCGCCGATCTGCTCCTGCACGGCCTTGCCGTCGATGATGTCGTGCATGTCGGCGGAAGTGAGTTCGGTCTGCTTGTCATCGAACTCGCGCCAGGTGGTGTTGAACGGGCGCTTGGATTCTTCGTAGCCGGTGATGCCGTGGCCGTTCTGGTAGGCCGCCTGGGCTTCCAGGGCCCGGACCAGTTTGGCCCGCGGGTCGTCCTTGGGAATCGAGCCGTCCTTGACCCCGGCACGGTAGGTGTCGATCAGTTCGGTGGTGGCCAGTTCGCTGACGCTTTGGGTCGGCGATTTATCGTCGTCCTTGTCGGCGTGCACACCGGTGTCGAGGTTGAGCACGTCCAGTTCGTCGTTGCTCGGCAGGTTGTACTTGGCGCGGGTTTCGTCGACGGTGCCGGCGCTCCAGGCTTCCCACTTGGCGACCACTTCGTCGTAAAGCTGCGGGCTGAGTTCCTTGGAAACGATGACCTTGCCTTCACTGGTTTCATAGCGGATCAGGCCGTCCCCCAGTTCATCGGGGGAGCCGAAAGTGATCTCGGTGTTTTTCAGGAAATCATTCGGCCCCGCCAGCTTGTAGCCGGCGTCTTCACTGGAGTGGATCTTGCTCCAAGTGTCCTGGGCGGTGGCCACGCTCTTGAACAGTTCCGGGCTGACGTCGGCCGACACCACGACTTTGGTGCCGTCGTGGGTTTCATAAGTCAGTACATTGCCTTGCTGGCCTTCGATCCAGCCGAAGCCCTTGTAGTCATTCAGTTCCGGGGGTTGGGTGTTGGCGTCCGCCAGGGTGGAACCGTCGTTGAGTGCGGACTCCACGGCGGCCTTTTTGTCCGGGTGGGTGTAGACCTCGTGCAGGCCCGCCAGGTAATCGAACAGCTTGGGGTTGTCGTCCCGGGCCACGACCATTTTCTGGCCGTTGCTTTCGAAGCGGATCAGGCCGGGGCCGACTTCATCCTCGGGGCCGACGGTGGTGCCGGCGTAGGGCGGCCACACTTCGTTGTCGCTGGCGCGCTTGTAGCCGGCGTCTTCGCTGCTGGCCAGGCCGGTGAAGCTTTCATAGGCTTCCTTGGCTTTCTGGAACGCTTCGGGGTTGTCGCGCTGGCTGATGACAAACTTGTTGCCGTCCTGGGTTTCGTAGCGGATCACACCCGGGCCGGTTTCGTCCGGTGGCCCGAGGGATTTGTAGTCGCCGAGTTTTTCCGGGGCCGTGGCGTCGCCGCCCAGGCGCTGGTAGCCGGCGGCTTCGCTGGCGTTGACGCCGGAGAGCGCCTTGAAGTCGGCGCTGACTTGCTTGAACAGGTCGGGGCTGTCCTTTTCGCTGACGATGACTTTCTTGCCGTCCTGGGTTTCATAACGAATCAGGCCGGGGCCGACTTCGTCCGCCGGGCCGATGGCCTTGTAGTCGCCCAGGATGGTGGGCGGTGCGGCGTCCTTGGCGGCCAGCTCATAGCCTTGTTCCTTGCTGGCAGCGAGCCCTTGCGCGGTTTTGTCGCCGGCCTCGACCTTCTTGTTGTTGGCGCTGTTCTTGAGCAGCACATGGAACGCCGCGCCGGACTTGGGCGGTGTGAGGGGAAGGGCCTTGGGGTCGGTCGAGCGGTTGAGCGGCTGGGTCGTCATGCCATGGAACTCCTGCTGTTACCGGTGGGACGAATCGGCAAAAACAGTAACAGCAGGGGTTCGGTGGTCGTTGCGAAAAGTTGTGAATTGCGCCTTAACGGTGACGCAGGCTGCGTTCCATGCGGGCAATGCCTTCTTCCAGCATCGCCCGTGGGCAGCCGAAGTTCAGGCGCACGAACTGCTGGCTGTCGTCGCCGAATTCAATCCCGGCGCTCAAACCGACCTTGGCCTGTTCCAGGAAGAACCGTTGCGGGTCGTCCAGGCCCAGGGCGCTGCAATCCAGCCAGGCCAGATAGGTGCCTTGGGGCGCATGCATCACCACGCCGGGCAGGCGGGTTTGCACGGCGTTCAGCAGGTAGTCGCGGTTGGCTTGCAGGTAGGCCACCAGTGCTTCCAGCCAGTCGCCGCAGTCGCTATAGGCTGCACGGGTGGCTTCCAGGCCCAGGGGGCTGACGCTGTCGACCATGCCGCAACGGGCGTGGTTGAAACGCTCGCGAATCTCCGGGTTCTGGATCACCGCAAAGCAGGTCTTCAGCCCGGCGACGTTATACGCCTTGCTCGCCGACATCAGGGTAATAGTGCGCTGGGCGATCTCGGGGCTGAGGCTGGCGGTGGGAATATGCCGGCGGCCGTCAAAGCACAGCTCGGCGTGGATTTCATCGGAGACGATCAGCGCGCCCTGGTCGAGGCAGGCGGTGGCCACGGCCAGCAGTTCTTCGCGAGGGAAAACCTTGCCCATCGGGTTGTGCGGGTTGCTCAACAGCAGCGCACCGGCGCCGGTGAGGGCTTCCCGCATGGCCGGCAACGGCGTGAGGTACTCGCCCTCGGCGCTCAGTTCAAACGGCACTTCGATTTTTGGCAGGTTCCAGTGGCCCGGCGCCAGGCGGATCGGGCGATAGTTGGGGGTTTGCAGCACCACCGGTTGGCCGGGCTGCACAAACGCATGCAGCGCCATGTTGAAACCCGGCTCGACCCCCGGCAGGAACAGCAGCTCATCCGGCTGCACGCGCCAGGCGTACTTGGCCCACAGGTCGGCGACGATCGCCTCGCGCACGCCATCGCAGGCCACGCTGTAGCCGAGGATTTGCTGGCCAAGGCGTTCGTGCAGCGCCTGAAGCACGGCCGGTGGCGCGGCGATGTCCATGTCGGCAATCCACATCGGCAGAACGTCTTGCGGGTAACGACTCCACTTGGTACTGCCGGTGCCGAGGCGGGAGTGGATCGTGTCGAAATTAAAGCTCATGGGTGGCTCAAGTCAGGGAGGCGGGCGAGGAAATGGCGCTGATTCTAGCGCCATTAATTTTACGCGCCAGCGCTGATTGTCGCGTGGCCTCCCGCCTGCCGGTCAAACGCCCCGGACAACTGTTCGTGGGCGTGCGCCAGGCTGCGCTGGACGGCCGCTTCGCCCCGGACCATGGCGCCCAGATAGACGAAGCGCACGGTGTGAATGCCCACGGTTGCGAGGATCGCCTGCAGGTACGGGCTCAGGAAGTCCGGCTCACGGCTTTTCCGTGAATTTCCGGAACTCACCAATACAAAAGTGCGCCGATCCTTGAGCAGGCCGACTTTTTCAAACTGCGGGCTGACCGTGAAGCTGCGGTGGATACGCACCACATGATCGATCCAGCACTTGAGCGCCGCCGGCAGGGTGAAGTTGTGCACCGGGGTGCAGATAATCAACAGGTCGCAGGCCTCCAGCTCGACGATCAGCTGTTCGGAGCGCGCCGTTGCCGGGCCACTGAGGCCGCCGGGCGTGGTCAGGGCGCTGGCGTATTCCCGGGTCAGCGGCGGCAGTGCCTGGCCGCCGTAGTCACGCTCGGTCACCTGGGCCTCTGGCGCCTGTTCACGGAGCAGGGCGCGAGCCAGGCGGAAGGTCTGGGCGGCCTTGCCATGGGGGCTGAAGCTCAGCAGCAGGGCGCGGGTCATTGGCTGAGGTCCTGGGAAAAGTGCATCCCCCGCGGCAGCAGGCCCTGACGAAAGTAGAAGCGCTGGGCCAGGGCCATGTGCATGCCCGTGTCCAGCACCAGGTAGCGATAACCCAGGCTGCGGGTTTGCTGGCGTACCTGGTCCAGCAGTTGCTCACCCAGGCGCCGGCGTTGCAGAGAAGCGTCTACCACCAGGTCATCGACGTAGATGAAGCGGCCATACAGCAGGTTTTCGGTCCGGCGATAACCGGCCAGGCCCAGCACCTGGCCGTTTTCCCGGGCGGCCAGCAGGCGGTAGCCGTTTTCCCGTTGGCGCTGGATTTGCCGGGTAAAGGCTTGCGGGTCGCTGAGCATGGGCCGCAGTTGCTGCATGACGGCAAAGCAGGCCTGGCAGTCGGCGTCGGTTTCGATGTGCACGAACTCCACGTGATCATTCATGGTGGCCGTGCTCCAGGTGGGCTTTCACCGCTGCGGGTACTTTGCGAAAGCTGATGGCGACGCGGTTCAGGGCGTTCATCAGGGCGATGGCCAGGGTCAGGTCGGCGATTTCCTTGGCACTGAAGACCGCGGTGGCCTCGGCATAGTCCGCGTCCGGCACCTCGGTTTGCGCGACCCGGGTGACTGACTCGGCCCAGGCCAGGGCTGCGGATTCGCGGGCGGTGAACAGCGGCGAGGCTTCGCGCCAGGCGGCCAGCAGCATCAGTTTTTCCAGGCTCACGCCCTGTTTGAGCAGGTCGCGGGAATGGGAGTCGAGGCAATAGGCGCAGCCGTTGAGTTGCGAGACCCGCAGGTACACCAGGTCAATCAATTCCTTCTCCAGGCCGCAGCCGTGGATATAGCTGTGCACCGAGCCAAGGGCTTTGTAGCCGACGGGCGCCGCCTGGGCGTAGTCGAGACGGTGTTGCATGGGGTGGCTCCTGACTGTCGTGAAGTGATGCCGCCAGTCTGGCGGCCGGGTCGCCGGCTCAATAGGGCCAAGAATGGACAAGCGGGTTGGGACAAGATCAGACTTCAGGGCTGATTGACTGTGAGCCGGATAACGATGTCGTCACTGCCCAAATACCAGGAGATTTACCGGCGCTTTCGCCAGGCCATCGACCAGGGCCAACTGCGCCCCGGCGAACGGGTGCCGTCGGTGCGCAGCCTGGCCCAGGAACTGAAGGTGGCCCGGGGTACCGTGGAGACGGCCTATCAGTTGCTGGTCAGCGAAGGCTTCTTCCTCGCGCGCGGCCAAGCGGGCACGGTGGTGGCCGAGGCACTGCCGCAGCGGTCGATCAAGACGCTGCCGGTGGCATCCGAACCCGTGGCACCGGCATCCAACCCGCGCCTGCTGCAACTGGGCTTGCCGGCGCTCGACAGTTTCCCGCGCAAGTTGTGGGCGCGGCTGGTCACCCGCCAGGTGCGGCGTATCGACGTGAACAGCCTGGCCATGGGCGACGTGCGTGGTGCCCGTTCTCTGCGTGTGGCGATTGCGCAATACCTGGCGCTGTATCGGGGCGTGGAGTGTTCGCCGGAGCAAGTGTTTGTGTGCGCCGGTTATTCGGCGTGCCTCGCGCTGGTGTGTGATGCGCTGCAGATGGCCGGCCAGGACTGCTGGTTCGAAGACCCGGGCTACCTGCATGCGCGGCAGTTATTACTCCACTTGGGCGTGAAGTTGGTACCGGTGCCGGTGGACCGTGACGGGCTTGATGTGGAGGCGGGCGTACGGCGCGCTCCAAAGGCGCGGCTGGCGATTGTCACCCCGGCCCACCAAAGTCCGCTGGGGGTGGCCCTCAGTGCCTCCCGGCGGCTCGGTTTGCTCGATTGGGCGCAAGCCCATGGCGGCTGGGTGGTGGAAGATGACTACGACAGCGAGTTTCGCTACAAGGGCCAACCCCTGGCGGCGCTCAAGAGCCAGGACACCGCCGACCGGGTGATCTACTCGGGCAGCTTCAGCAAGATGCTGTTCCCGGGGTTGCGCCTGGGCTATCTGGTGGTGCCTCAGGCGTTGCGCCCGGCCTTTGAGGCCAGCGCCGGCGTCCTGCAAAACCGCAGCGCTGAATTGCTGCAAGCCACCACGGCCGACTTTCTTGAGCAAGGCCATTTCACCCGGCACCTGAAAAAAATGCGCCAGCTCTACACCGTGCGGCGCGGTTTCCTGGTGGAAGCGTTGGCCAGTCATTGCGGGGAGTTTTTGCAGGTGGATGAGCAGTCGGGCGGGATCAACTTGTTGGCGCGGCTGCGGGTGGACGTCCCTGATCAGGCGATCGCGGCGGCCGCCGCTCGTGTGGGGCTGGGGATTCAGGCCGTGTCTGGCTGGAGCATCGAGCCCGGTCGCCAGCAAGGCCTGTTGATGGGCTTCACCAACCTGGCAACTCGCCAGCAGGCCATGGACGTGGCGTTGGTGTTGCGCGAGGTCATCGACGGCGCTTTATGAAGACCGGTTGAACATCTTCATTCGCCACATCGGCCCCAAGCTTCTACCCTGAAGGCATAGCCCTCAGGACGCCAAGCGCTCATGTACAAAGACCTGAAGTTCCCGGTTCTGATCGTACACCGCGACATCAAGGCCGACACCGTTGCCGGCGACCGCGTCCGGGGCATCGCCCGGGAGCTGGAACAGGAGGGCTTCAGTATCTTTTCGGCGGTGGACTACGCCGAGGGCCGCCTGGTGGCTTCCACCCATCACGGCCTGGCCTGCATGCTGATTGCCGCCGAGGGTGCGGGGGAAAATACCCACCTGATGCAAAACATGGTGGAGCTGATCCGCCTGGCGCGGGTACGGGCTCCGAACCTGCCGATCTTCGCCCTCGGTGAGCAAGTCACCCTGGAAAACGCCCCGGCCGACGCCATGAGCGAGCTCAACCAGCTGCGGGGCATTCTTTACCTGTTTGAAGACACCGTGCCGTTTCTCGCCCGGCAAGTGGCCCGGGCGGCGCGGGCTTACCTGGATGGCCTGTTGCCGCCATTCTTCAAGGCGTTGGTGCAGCACACGGCGGACTCCAATTACTCTTGGCACACCCCCGGTCACGGCGGTGGCGTGGCCTATCGCAAGAGCCCGGTGGGGCAGGCGTTTCATCAGTTCTTCGGGGAAAACACCCTGCGTTCGGACTTGTCCGTGTCGGTGCCGGAACTCGGCTCGCTGCTGGACCATACCGGGCCGCTGGCCGAAGCCGAAGCCCGGGCGGCACGTAACTTCGGCGCCGATCATACTTACTTCGTGATCAATGGTACGTCCACCGCCAACAAGATCGTCTGGCACTCCATGGTGGGCCGTGATGACCTGGTGCTGGTGGACCGCAACTGCCACAAGTCGGTGCTGCATTCGATCATCATGACCGGCGCGATCCCGCTGTACCTGTGCCCGGAGCGCAATGAACTGGGGATCATCGGGCCGATTCCCCTGAGCGAGTTCAGCCCGGACTCGATCCGCGCCAAGATCGACGCCAGCCCGCTGACCCGTGGCCGGCCGGCCAAGGTCAAGCTGGCGGTCGTCACCAACTCCACCTACGATGGCCTGTGCTACAACGCCGAGCTGATCAAGCAGCAACTGGGCAACAGCGTCGAGGTGCTGCACTTTGACGAAGCCTGGTACGCCTACGCGGCGTTTCACGAGTTCTTCGCCGGTCGCTACGGCATGGGCACCTCGCGCACGCCCGACAGCCCGCTGGTGTTCACCACCCATTCCACCCACAAGCTGCTGGCGGCATTCAGCCAGGCGTCGATGATCCATGTGCAGGATGGCGGGGTGCGCAAGCTGGACCGTGACCGCTTCAACGAAGCCTTCATGATGCATATTTCCACCTCGCCGCAGTACAGCATCATCGCCTCCCTGGACGTGGCGTCGGCCATGATGGAAGGCCCGGCGGGGCGTTCGTTGCTGCAAGAAATGTTTGACGAAGCCCTGAGCTTTCGTCGCGCCCTGGCCAACCTGCGCCAGCACATTGCCGCCGAAGACTGGTGGTTTTCCATCTGGCAGCCGCCGCTGGTGGCGGGCATCGACCGGGTGGTGACGGCGGACTGGCTGCTGCAACCCGAGGCGGAGTGGCATGGCTTTGGCGATATCGCCGAAGACTACGTGTTGCTGGACCCGATAAAAGTCACCCTGGTGATGCCCGGCCTGAACGCCGGAGGGGCGCTGAGCGAGTGCGGAATCCCTGCGGCGGTGGTCAGTAAATTCCTCTGGGAACGTGGGCTGGTGGTGGAAAAGACCGGGCTGTATTCGTTCCTCGTGCTGTTTTCCATGGGTATCACCAAAGGCAAGTGGAGTACCCTGCTCACCGAATTACTGGAATTCAAGCGCAGTTATGACGCCAACGTGAGCCTCGCCAGCTGCTTGCCCTCGGTGTTTGCGCAGGGGCCGGCGCGGTATCAGGGCCTGGGCTTGAAGGATCTGTGCGATCAGTTGCACGGCTGCTACCGCAGTAATGCCACGGCCAAGCACCTGAAGCGGATGTACACCGTATTGCCGGAAATCGCCATGAAACCGGCCGATGCCTACGACCTGCTGGTCAAGGGCGACGTCGAGGCGGTGTCCATCGACGCTTTGCCAGGACGCGTTGCAGCGGTCATGCTGGTGCCTTATCCGCCGGGCATTCCATTGATCATGCCGGGGGAGCGTTTTACCGAATCGACTCGCTCGATCATTGATTACCTGGCATTTGCCAGGACGTTCGATAGCAGTTTCCCCGGCTTTGTCGCGGATGTGCATGGACTGCAACACGAAGACGACGGCACTGGTCGTTGTTACACCGTCGACTGCATCAAGGGTTAAGAATGTTTATGCAAGCTGTGATGAACCCGAAGTACCCGGGCCTCAGTGTCCGGGTGGCTGACGAAGGATTTGACGCGTATGTGTGGGGTAACGACTTCAGCTTTGAGGTCAACGCCTACGGCATGCCGGAGATGGGCAAGCGCGTCGATCACTGGGCGGTGGAGCGCATTGTGCCGTACCGCAAATGCTATGGCATCGATCCCGAGGAATTCGCCAGCTTCCGTGACGCGGCCGACAGTGCGGTGTTCATGGCGTACCTGGATGACCGGCCCGTGGGGCATATCGTGGTCAGCACCAACTGGAACGGCTTTGCCCATGTGGACGAACTGGCAGTGGTATTGCCCGCGCGGCGCCACGGGGTGGCCAAGGCGTTGCTCGACGTGGCGCAGTTCTGGAGCCGCAAGAAGAACCTGCCGGGGATGATGCTGGAGACCCAGAACAACAACCTCGGTGCCTGCCGGTTGTACGAGCGCTGTGGGTACGTGATGGGCGGAATCGACCACCTGCGCTATCGCGGGATTGATCCGCAGACGCGCGAGGTGGCGATTTTCTGGTATCRGTTGTTCAAATCGGAATTGGAGGCGGTCTGAAGCCGGGCGCTGATTCAGTGTGGGAGCTGGCTTGCCTGCGATAGCATCACCTCAGTGTTACTGATACACCGCAGTGTCCGCATCGCAGGCAAGCCAGCTCCCACATTTTTATCTCTGTTGGTCAGGAGAGTGTGTTTGTCAGCAGGCTTTCGGCCTTCTCGGTGACAATCTCCAGCAGCGCATTCAAGGCGGGCGACGCCTCACGGCCTTCCAGCGTCAACGCATACAAGGTCACCCCGATCGGGGGTGACAACGGGCAAGCATCCAGCCCGGCTTCCCGTGCGCCGGTGGCGGTGAACGGGTCGACAATCGCCAGACCTTCCCCGGCTTCAACCATGCTGCGCATCATCTGGTAGGTCTGCACCCGTGTCTGCACCACTGGCAGCGGGCGCAGGGCTTGCAGCTTGCTGTCCAGCAGGCGGCTCAGCGGGTCCTGGCCTTCCAGCCCGATCATCGACTGCCCGGCCAACTCCTGCAGTGCAATGTACTTCTGCCGCGGTTTCAGCCAGCCATGGGGCGCGAGCAATTGCAGCTTGCCGTGGGCCAGTGGCGTGCTGTGGATTTGCGGGTGTTCTGGGTCGTGCAGGCTCAGGCCGAGGTCCGCTTCGTGCAGCAGCAGGCTCTTGACGATATCCCGGGTGGAGTGGCTGGACAGGTTGCACGGCGTGTCTTGAAAGCGTCGGCGCAGCACGGCGATCGCCTGGGGCAACAATTGATTGGCCAGGGGCGGGGTGCACAGCGCGCGCAAGGGCGGGGCATGATGGTGCTTCAGGCTGCTGGCCAGGCGCTGCACCGGCTCAAGGGCGGCGTAGAGGTGGGCGATCTGGCCCTGCAGTTCAAGGGTTTCGCGGGTGGCCTGCAAGCGTCCGCGCACGCTGGCGAACAGCATGAAGCCCAGTTGCAGCTCGGCATCCTTGAGCGTCGCCTCCACATCGGCCACGGGGAGTTGCAACCATTCGGCGGCGGTGCCGAGGTGTCCGGTCTGCAAAATCGCTTGAATGACTTCGATATGACGTAAACGCATGGCCGGAGTCTATGTTCAGTGCGACGTGGATTCAATGGCTTGGGCCCGGGTGTGGAAAAAAGACCCGGCGCGGGAACGACCCAACTAGACTTGCACGATCAAGCCCCTGGCGCCTGCAACCAACAGGTCATACAAAGGGCGTATCAACCCAAGGACTCAAGGGGGAGCCTTATCGATGCTCGGTAAAACAGACACGCGCGGGTTTTCGTCGTGGGACCTGCTGGTGGTGGTGCTGGTGGTTGGCGTACTGGCGATTGCGGTGGGGCCGCGGCTCTTTGGCGACGTGACCCAGGCGGAAATCGCCACGGCCAAGGTCCAGCTGAATGCGCTGGGCAAGGCGGTGGAGCAGTTTCACCAGGATGTGGGGCGGTATCCAACGGATGACGAGGGCCTGGCTGTGTTGATGGTCAAGCCGGAGGGTGAAGCGAAGTGGAAGGGGCCCTATGTGCAGAGCGAGGACACGTTGAGTGACCCTTGGGGCGTTGCCTATCAGTACCACTATCCTCCCAGCCAGACCAACACCCACTTTGATCTGTTCTCGTTCGGCAAGGACCGAACACTGGGAGGCGTCGGCGATAATGTGGATATCGCCTATGGGGAATAAGGTCTTATGAAGCGTGGGTCGTTGCGGATTCGCGGGTGATGATGGTGCCCGACTGAATCAATCTGAATTCATCGCCGTCCAGTTTTTCTACACGATCGCCAATGGCCAGCTTGTAGGTAATGGTGGGCGCCGAGCCAGTCAGGTCGCCTTGGGGCGGGTTGGATTCCTGGAACTCATGCACCGAATAAACGCGACCTTCCGCGTCTCTGGCATGGAACTGTCCGACAAGTACTGCTGCCATCTGTTTAGAACCTCTGGAGATAAACACTCGATTTGCGGTTCTGTAGACCGTAGGAGAGCGGGGTAGTTTACCTATTGAAAAAAAATACTATTCGTTGACTTTTTCAGACATTACTTACAAATCCATCTGCGGTGCGAACGTCCCTGGAGATTGCAAGAACACGCTGGTGATAGCGCCGCGCAGGCTCTATAACTACAAGCTCCTTAAGTCAGAAACCGGGAAACCCCAATGAGCAAGGTCTACACGATTGCCGTACTGGTCGGCAGCTTGAGAAAAGAGTCGATCAACCGCAAGGTCGCCCTGGCATTGGCCGAGTTGGCGCCCGCCAATCTCACGTTGAACATTGTCGAAATTGGCGATTTGCCGCTCTACAACGAGGACATCGACGGTGCTGCACCGCCGGCAGCCTACAGTACTTTCCGCCAGCACGTGCGGTCATCCGACGCGGTGCTGTTTGTGACCCCCGAATACAACCGCTCCGTACCGGGTGTATTGAAGAATGCGATTGACGTCGGTTCGCGCCCTTACGGCCAAAGTGTTTTCAGTGGCAAGCCGGGTGCGGTGATCAGTGTGTCCCCCGGTGCCATCGGCGGTTTTGGGGCCAATCACCATTTGCGCCAGTCGCTGGTGTTCCTCGATGTGCCATGCATGCAGCAGCCGGAAGCCTACCTGGGCGGTGCGGGCAGCGTATTCGACGAGTCGGGCAAGGTTTCGGAAAAGACCAAGCCGTTTTTGCAGGCGTTTATCGACGCCTATGGCAAGTGGGTGGAAAAACAGCACGGCTGACAGGCCGCACGCAAAAAGACCCCGCTTTTTAGGCGGGGTCTTTTTTGTCTGCGGTCAGCCGCTATGGCGCTATCAACGCAACCAGTTGGTCCGCGCCAACTCGATCACTTCATCACCGCGCCCGCTCATCACCGCCTTGAGCATGTACAGGCTGAAGCCCTTGGCCTGTTCCAGCTTGATGCTCGGCGGCATCACCAGTTCCTGGGTGGCGGTGACCACGTCCACCAGCACCGGGCCGTCGTGGGCCAGGGCGCGGCGCAGGGCAGGTTCGAGGTCTTCGGACTGCTCGACCCGAATACCGAGGATGCCCATGGCGTTGGACATGGCGGCAAAGTCCGGATTCTTCAGCTCGGTGCCGGTATCCAGGTAGCCGGCAGCCTTCATCTCCATGGCGACAAAGCCCAGGGACGAGTTGTTGAACACCACCAGTTTCACCGGCAGGTTCAACTGCGCCAGGCTGATGAAGTCGCCCATCAACATGGTGAAGCCCCCGTCGCCGGACATGGAAATCACCTGGCGCCCGGGAAATGCCGCTTGCGCGCCGATGGCCTGGGGCATGGCGTTGGCCATCGAGCCGTGGTTGAACGAGCCGATCAGCCGGCGCTTGCCATTCATTTTCAGGTAGCGCGCCGCCCATACCGTAGGCGAGCCAACGTCAGCGGTGAAGATTGCGTCGTCGTCCGCCAGTTCGCTGAGCAGGCGCGCAACGTATTGCGGGTGGATCGGGCGGCCGGCCTTTGACGGCTCAGCCAGGTCATCCAGGCCCTGGCGCGCTTTCTCGTAATGCTTGAGCGAGGTTTCGAGGAAGCTGCGATCGGTCTTACGGTTCAGGCGCGGCAGCAGCGCCTGGATGGTCTCGCTGACGTCAGCTGCAATGCCCAGGTCCAGGGTGGCACGCCGGCCCAGAGCCTGCGGGTTGCGGTCGACCTGGATGATCTTCGCGTCGGTGGGGTAGAACTGGCGGTACGGAAAGTCGGTGCCGAGCATGATCAGCGTGTCGCAGTTGAGCATGGCGTGGTAGCCGGAGCTGAAGCCGATCAGGCCGGTCATGCCGACGTCGAACGGATTGTCCCACTCAACGTGCTCCTTGCCGCGCAGGGCATGCACCACAGGCGCACCGAGGGCGTCGGCCAGGGCCACCACTTCATCGTGGGCGCCGGCACAGCCACTGCCGCACAGCAGGGTGACTTTGCCGCTGTGTTCCAGGATGTCGGTGAGGCGTTGCAGGTCCTGTTCCGCCGGCAGCGTACGTGGCGCGAGCAGCGCCGGCCACGGCTTGAAGGTGTCTTCCACTTCCAGCAGCGACACATCACCCGGAATCACTACCACGGCCACACCACGATTGAGGATCGCCGAGCGCATGGCGCGGTGCAGCACGTGGGGCATCTGTTCGGGGTTGGTCACCAGCTCGATAAAGTGGCTGCATTCCTTGAACAGCTCCTGAGGATGGGTTTCCTGAAAGTAGTTCAGGCCGATCTCGGAGGAGGGGATCTGCGCCGCGATGGCCAGCACCGGCACATGGTTGCGATGGCAGTCGAACAGGCCGTTGATCAAATGCAGGTTGCCGGGGCCGCAACTGCCGGCACACACCGTCAGCTCGCCGGTGGCGGCGGCTTCGGCACCGGCGGCGAATGCGGCCACTTCTTCGTGGCGCACGTGCATCCACTCGATGCTGTCCATGGTGCGCAGGGAGTCGGTCAGGCCGTTGAGGCTGTCGCCGGTCAGGCCCCAGATGCGCTTGATGCCCGCCTGTTCAAGGGTGGTCGCCAATTGCTGGGCCAGGGTGATTTTCGCCATGAAGAACTCCAATCGTCAGTGAGGGTAAAAAGCTGCTGATCAGTAGAGGACAGTTCCATGGCGCCGAATGCTCCCCGGTTAATGTGAAGAATTGGTCATCGCGGCGCGATATTGGCGGGTGCGCCGGGCGATAAACAGTTGGTCCTTTATCAACGCCAGCAGTGGCGCCACGCCGGGTTTGGCCTGGCGGCCACGGCTCAGGCGGCGTAGCTGATAACGCACCACCGCCATGCTCGCCAGGCTGGCCAGGGGTTTACGTTTCCAGCGGATCGGCGGCAGTTGCGGGTTGAGGTCACGTCCTGCGCGCCATTGCTTGATCAGGTGCGGTTCCAGGGTGAGGGCGGTGGCGATCCCGGCCATGGCGATTCCGCTGTCGAGTACCTGCTGGACGATGGGCAAGCGCCGGATCCCGCCGGTGACCATCACCGGCATGCGGGCGACTTGCGCCAGGTCGCTGGCCATCTCGATGAAATACGCTTCGCGGGCCAGGGTGCGCCCATCGCGGGCTTCGCCTTGCATGGCCGGGGCTTCGTAGCTGCCGCCGGACAGCTCCAGCAGGTCGATGGCCAGCGGGTTGAGCAGTTCGACCACGGCGCGGGCGTCGGCGGCGTCAAAGCCACCGCGCTGGAAGTCGGCGGAGTTGAGTTTCACGGCCACGCAGAAATCAGCGCTCACGGCGGCGCGCACGGCCTTGATCACCTCCAGCAGGAGTCGTGCACGGTTTTCCACGCAGCCGCCCCAGCGGTCTGTGCGCTGGTTGCTCAAGGGTGAGAGAAACTGGCTGAGCAGGTAGCCGTGGGCCGCATGAACCTGGGCACCGCTGAAGCCGGCTTTTTCCGCCAGGCGTGCACTGGTAGCGAAGCGCGTGATGACGTCCTGGATATCCTCCTCGGTCATCGCCTTGGGCTGGGCGAACATCTTCGAGAAGCCACCCAGGTCCAGAGGCACCGCCGAAGGCGCGAGTGCCTGCTGGCCGAGGTTGGCCATGGTCTGGCGGCCAGGGTGGTTGAGCTGCACCCAGAACTGCGCGCCCTTGGCCCGGCCAATGGTGGCCCACCGGCGGAACGCGTCCAGGTGGCGTTCGTCTTCCAGCACCACACCACCGGGGCCGGTCATGGCTCGGCGGTCGATCATCACGTTGCCGGTCAGGATCAGGCCGGGTTCGCCCTCGGCCCAGGCTTGATACAGGCGCATCAGTGCCTCGGAAGGCGCCTGGTCGGCATCGGCCATGTTCTCTTCCATCGCCGCCTTGGCGATGCGGTTACTGACGACTTGGCCGTTGGGCAATTGCAATGCTTCAAAGGGCGACATGCTTGACTCCTCACACTGGGAGCGCTCAGGCTAAGCTTAAAGGTAACTTTAAGGTCAATGGGGTGGGCGATGAATATCGGTGAACTGGCTGAACGCAGTGGCTTGGCAGCCTCGAAGATTCGTTTTTACGAAGCCCAGGGGCTGATCCAGGTCGAGCGGCAAGGCAATGGCTATCGCCGTTATCCCACGCAGACGTTGCAGACGCTGCAATTGATCCAGGGCGCTCAGCGGGCGGGTTTCAGCTTGCAGGAGTTGAAGGCGCTGATGCCCGACGATTCGCCGAGCGAGGCCAAGCGCGCCGATATCGTATTGAGGCTGGAACGCAGGATTGCGCAGATAGAAGAGCTGCAGGCCCGTATGGACCAGAGCAAGGCCGAGTTGCGGGCGGTGATCGCCACGATCCAGTCGCACCCGGAAGGCACGCCGTGCACCCAGGCGCAGGACAAGGTCTGGGCCTCAATCGAGGCGCATAAAAAAACGCCGCGCATCTGACGATACGCGGCGTTCGTTTACAGCAACAAAACCTTAGGCTTGAACCACAGGAATGTTGGCGCTTGCAGCAATTTCACGGAACTCGGCGATCTGGTCAAAACTCAGGTAGCGATACACGTCGCTGGCCATGGTGTTGATCTTCGCGGCGTATTCCATGTACTCCTCGACGGTCGGCAGGCGACCCAGGATGGAAGCCACCGACGCCAGCTCGGCCGAAGCCAGGTAGACGTTCGCGCCGTCACCCAGGCGGTTCGGGAAGTTACGGGTCGACGTCGACACAACCGTCGAGTTCGGCTCTACACGTGCCTGGTTACCCATGCACAGCGAGCAGCCCGGCATTTCCATGCGCGCGCCAGCCTTGCCGTAGATGCCGTAGTAGCCTTCTTCGGTAAGTTGGTGAGCGTCCATCTTGGTCGGTGGCGACAGCCACAGACGGGTAGGCAGCTGACCCTTGACCTGATCCAGCAGTTTACCGGCAGCGCGGAAGTGACCGATGTTGGTCATGCACGAACCGATGAACACTTCGTCGATCTTCTCGCCTTGTACCGACGACAGCAGACGGGCGTCATCCGGATCGTTTGGCGCGCAGAGCACAGGCTCTTTGATGTCTGCCAGGTCGATTTCGATGATTTCAGCGTATTCGGCGTCAGCATCGGCAACCATCAGCTCAGGGTTGGCAACCCAGGCTTCCATCGCTTGGGCACGACGTTCCAGGGTACGCGCATCGCCGTAGCCTTCACCGATCATCCAGCGCAGCAGGGTGATGTTGGAGTTCAGGTACTCGGTGATGGACTCTTTCGACAGCTTGATGGTGCAACCGGCAGCCGAACGTTCAGCCGAGGCGTCGGACAGCTCGAAGGCTTGTTCGATGCTCAGGTTGTCCAGGCCTTCGATTTCCAGGATGCGGCCGGAGAAGGCGTTCTTCTTGCCTTTCTTCTCTACGGTCAGCAGGCCAGCCTGGATCGCGTAGTAAGGAATGGCGTGAACCAGGTCACGCAGGGTGATACCAGGCTGCATTTCGCCTTTGAAGCGCACCAGGATCGATTCCGGCATGTCCAGTGGCATCACGCCAGTGGCTGCGGCGAACGCTACCAGGCCGGAACCGGCCGGGAACGAAATGCCCATTGGGAAACGGGTGTGGGAGTCACCACCGGTACCGACGGTGTCCGGCAGCAGCATGCGGTTCAGCCAGCTGTGGATGATGCCGTCGCCTGGACGCAGCGATACACCGCCACGGGTCATGATGAAGTCAGGCAGGGTGTGGTGGGTGGTCACGTCGATCGGCTTTGGATAGGCCGCGGTGTGGCAGAACGACTGCATTACCAGATCGGTCGAGAAGCCCAGGCACGCCAGGTCTTTCAGTTCGTCACGGGTCATAGGACCGGTGGTGTCCTGGGAGCCCACGGTGGTCATCTTCGGTTCGCAGTAGGTGCCTGGACGAACGCCAGCCACACCGCACGCCTTGCCGACCATTTTCTGCGCCAGGGTGTAGCCCTTGTCGCTTTCAGCCGGAGCTTCCGGCAGTTTGAACAGGGTCGAAGGTGGCAGACCCAGCTCAACGCGAGCCTTTTCGGTCAGGCCACGGCCGATGATCAGCGGAATACGACCGCCGGCACGGACTTCGTCCAACAGGACCGGGGTCTTCATTTCGAAGGTGGTCAGGACTTCATCGCTGTTGTGCTTGGTGACTTTGCCAGCATGCGGGTACAGGTCGATCACGTCGCCCATGTTCATGTTGGTGACGTCGAACTCGATTGGCAGTGCGCCGGCATCTTCCATGGTGTTGTAGAAGATCGGAGCGATCTTGCTGCCGAAGCAGAAACCGCCAGCGCGCTTGTTCGGCACGTAAGGAACGTCGTCGCCGAAGAACCACAGCACCGAGTTGGTGGCCGATTTACGCGACGAACCGGTACCGACCACGTCACCGACGTAGGCGATCGGGAAGCCTTGGCCGCGCATTTCTTCGATCTGCTTCATCGGGCCGGTCTTGCCTTGCTCATCCGGCACGATGCCTTCACGGGCCATTTTCAGCATGGCCAGGGCGTGCAGCGGGATGTCAGGACGGGACCAGGCGTCCGGGGCAGGGGACAGGTCGTCGGTGTTGGTTTCGCCGGTGACCTTGAACACGCGCAGGCTGATCTTGTCGGCCAGGGTCGGGCGGTTCTTGAACCACTCGCCGTCGGCCCAGGACTGGATCACGGCTTTGGCGTGTTCGTTGCCGTTCTTGGCTTTTTCCGCGACGTCGTGGAACGCATCGAACATCAACAGGGTGTGCTTGAGTTGGGCGGCAGCGACGGGCGCCAGTTCGGCGTCGTCCAGCAGCTCGACCAGGGTCACGATGTTGTAGCCGCCTTGCATGGTGCCGAGCAGTTCAACAGCGCGTTTCTTGTCGATCAGGGGAGAAGTGGCTTCGCCCTTGGCCAGGGCAGACAGGAAACCGGCCTTGACGTAGGCAGCTTCGTCAACGCCTGGTGGAATGCGGTTGGTGATCAGGTCAACGAGGAATTCTTCTTCGCCAGCCGGGGGATTTTTCAGCAGCTCGACCAGGCCTGCGGTTTGTTCGGCATTAAGCGGCTGGGGAACGATACCCAGGGCTGCACGCTCTTCGATATGTTTGCGGTAGGCTTCAAGCACAGTTATTACCCTCATCAGTGGTCCCACGGGACGCTCATCCAGAAATGCACGGCACGCATGCGCTCGGGGGCTTTTTGGGCCGTAGAGCCAGCGCTGCCGGCAATCCTCACAGAAGCTGCTTTCAAAGTTTTACGCCTGCAGAACGGAGCTGATGAGGGTTGGCGCTGGCTATTTACCGGGTAAATAACCATCGCCAACACCGTTCTTTAGGAACGACTGTGCTCGTGACGCTTTGAAAACAGCTTCCAACGGATTATTGGCGCCTTACAAGGCCGGGTGATTCTACGGCAAAAAATTTCTAAACGTAAGTTGCCGCGCCAAGTTTGCAGGGTGATGAACCTTAGACAAAGGGCTAACATGTGCAACTGTTTCGCTGATTTGTGCGTTGTCGACCATGTCCAACCAAACCATCAAGACCCCCTGCGTAGGCCTGTGCTCCACGGTTTACGGCGATCTTGTGTGCCGGGGGTGTAAGCGGTTTCACCATGAGGTGATTCAGTGGAACGGGTATAACGAGGAAGAAAAACGTGCGGTCTGGCTGAGGCTGGAGCAGTTGTTGGTGCAGGTGATGGCGGGGAAGGTTGAGGTGTTTGACCCCAAAATGCTTCGGGGGCAGCTTGAACAGCGCAAGATTCGGTTTGTGCCGCATCAGTCGGAGTACTGCTGGGCCTATCAGTTGATTGCCCGGGGGGCGCGGGTGATCAGCAATCTTGAGGCTTACGGGATGGTGTTGATGCCGGAATTTCGGGAGTGGGGGTTGCCTGAGTTGCGGGATGCCATTGATCGGGAGTTTTTTATTTTGTCTGAGGCGCATTATCAGCGGTATATCGCGCCGGGGTTTCTCAGGGATGCCTTGTGATTGAGTACATATCCGTTATTTGGGTAACGGCCACCTATGGTTTCGCTCTTACAGCGACTCACTTTGGAAAAGCCCCAAAGTAAGCAAAGGGCTCTGCCCCGCCTGTCGGCACCTCGCTCAGGCTCGGTGTTCCCTCACTCCGGCATTGCTCCGCGGGCCGCCGCGACGGGGCGTCCCTGCCCCGTCGCGGCTAAACCGGCGTCCTGCCGGTTTACCCGCTCCTCAATCCCTGCGTTCGGCCTCGGGCTTATTGGGGCAGTCAGAGCCAGATCAAGATCAAAAGCAAGAGCACAGCGGCCTACAGGCCGGCTTGAGTGGTAGAAGCCAGAGCAAAAGCCAAAGCCAAAGCCAAATCGAAAACCAAATCTGAAACTGCTGCAGCTCTGCTTTTCTGTGGGAGCTGGCTTGCCTGCGATGCAGACACCTCGGTTTTTCAGGTACACCCAGTTGATGCCATCGCAGGCAAGCCAGCTCCCACATTTGACCGTGCCCGCTGTAGATTTTGATCTTGATGTTGCCTTTGCTTCACACCACTCAAGCCGGCCTGTAGGCCGCTGTGCTGTTGATCTGCTTTTGATCTTGATCTTRGGCGCCCCGTTAAACCACGCTGGCCGAACGCAGGTAGTACGGAGCGGGTAAACCGGCAGGACGCCGGTTTAGCCGCGACGGGGCAGGGACGCCCCGTCGCGGCGGCCCGC
>NZ_JARIXR010000045.1:0-35904 GCF_029269205.1 Pseudomonas sp. 1912-s
CTCTTCGATGGGTTCCGCTCTTACAGCGGGTCACTTTTGAAAGGAGCCCAAAAGTAACCAAAAGGCTCTTGCCCCACCACTCGGCACCTCGCCTAGGCTCGGTGTGCCCTCACTCCGGCTTTGGAGCGTGGGCCGCCGCGATGGGCCATCCTTGGCCCAGCGCGGCTAACCCGGCGTCCTGCCGGGTTACCCACGCTCCAAAGCCTGCGTTCGGCCAGCGTGGTTTAACGGGGCGCCTAAGATCAAGATCAGAAGCAGATCAACAGCACAGCGGCCTACAGGCCGGCTTGAGTGGTGTGAAGCAAAAGCAAAAGCAAAATCAAAATCTAAAGCCAGCTCCCACAGAAAAGCAGAGCTGCAGCAGTTTCAGATTTGGTTTTCGATTTGGCTTTTGCTGTGGCTTTTGATCTGGCTTCTACCACTCAAGCCGGCCTGTAGGCCGCTGTGCTCTTGCTTTTGATCTTGATCTGGCTCTGACTGCCCCAATAAGCCCGAGGCCGAACGCAGGGATTGAGGAGCGGGTAAACCGGCAGGACGCCGGTTTAGCCGCGACGGGGCAGGGACGCCCCGTCGCGGCGGCCCGCGGAGCAATGCCGGAGTGAGGGAACACCGAGCCACAGCGAGGTGCCGACAGGCGGGGCAGAGCCCTTTGCTTACTTTGGGGCTTTTCCAAAGTGAGTCGCTGTAAGAGCGAAACCATAAGCCGCCGTTACCTAAATAACGGATATACCCCCAACCAAACGCAAAAAAGAACGGCCTCATCTGAAGGCCGTTTTTCATTACATCTCAACGCTTAGGTGCGCATCCCACGCCCACTCACCAGCAACCGCGCGCAGCCCACATACAGCACCACAGTCGCCACCAGCATAAACGTAATCGCCACACTGATCTTGATATCCGACACACCCAAGATGCCATAGCGAAACGCGTTAACCATGTGCAACACAGGGTTGGCCAACGACACCGTCTGCCAGAACGGCGGCAGCAAGGTGATCGAATAAAACACCCCACCCAGATACGTCAGCGGCGTCAGCACAAACGTCGGAATAATCGAAATATCATCAAAGTTACGCGCAAACACCGCGTTGATGAACCCCAGCAACGAAAAGATCGTCGCCGTCAGCACCACCACCAGCAAGGTGATCCCGAGGTGATGCACCTGCAAATGGGTAAAGAACAACGACAGCAGCGTCACGATCACCCCGACCATCAACCCGCGCAGCACACCACCCAGGGTGTAGCCGATCAGAATCGTATGGGGCGACACCGGCGACACCATCAATTCCTCGATGGAACGCTGGAACTTGCTGCCAAAAAAACTCGACACCACGTTGCCGTAGGAGTTGGTGATCACCGACATCATGATCAACCCCGGCACGATGTATTCCATATAGGTGAAACCACCCATATCACCAATCTGCCGACCAATCAGGTTGCCGAAAATGACAAAGTACAAAACCATAGTGATCGCCGGCGGCAGCAGGGTTTGCGGCCAGATCCGGGTAAAGCGCTTCACTTCGCGGTAGACGATAGTCTGCAGCGCGACGAGGTTGGGTTGCAGTTCCGAACTCATACCGCCACCTTCGCCAGATTTTTCTCCACCAGGGACACGAACAACTCCTCAAGGCGATTGGTTTTGTTACGCAGGCTCAGCACTTCGATGTTCTGGGTGGCCAGTTGGCCGAACAACGCGGTGATGCCCACGGCTTTGTCTACCTGCACTTCCAGGGTGTGGCTGTCCACCAGGCGGTTCGGGTAACCGATCAACTGCGGTGGCACGGACATGTTGTTCTTCAGGTCGAGCAGGAAGGTCTCGACGTGCAACTGGCTCAGCAAGTTACGCATGCTGGTGTTTTCGACGATGGTGCCGTGGTCGATGATGCCGATGTTGCGGCACAGCTGCTCAGCCTCTTCCAGGTAGTGCGTGGTGAGGATGATGGTGATGCCTTTCTGGTTCAGCTCGGTGAGGAACGTCCACATCGAGCGACGCAGCTCGATGTCCACACCCGCCGTGGGTTCGTCGAGGATCAGCAGGCGCGGTTCGTGAACCAGAGCACGGGCGATCATCAGGCGGCGCTTCATGCCGCCGGACAGGGAACGTGAAGGCACGTCGCGCTTGTCCCACAGACCCAGCTGGGTGAGGTATTGCTCGGCGCGTTCCTTGGCGATCTTCGGCGGGATGCCGTAGTAACCGGCCTGGGTCACGACGATGTCGAAGGTCTTTTCAAACTGGTTGAAGTTGAACTCCTGGGGCACCACGCCGATGCTGCGCTTGAGCGCCGCCGGGGATTTGTCCAGGTCGTTGCCAAAGATATTCACCGTACCGGTGGTCTTGTTGACCAGCGTCGAGAGAATGCCGATGGTGGTGGATTTGCCGGCGCCGTTGGGGCCGAGCAAGGCGAAGAAATCACCTTCGGCGACGTCCAGATCGATACCACTCAGGGCCTGGAAACCGTTGCCGTAGGTTTTGATTAGCTGCCGGATGGACAGAGCGGAACTCATATCGGATTACGCACCAAAGAAGAGGAATAGAATTGTTACATGAGGGCAGACCGCACGGAATACAACGGCTGCGCGTGACAAGCATGGTGCTTGTCCGCGCCGCACAAGTACAGTCACCCGTATTAATAGTGGGTATCAGGTCAACGCGGTCATGACCGATTTCTGATACGCCGGGCGCGCACGCAGGCGCTGGTACCAGGCCTCAAGGTTAGGCATCGACGGGCGTTCGATGGGCATTTCGAACCAGGCATAAATGAAGCTGCCCAAGGGGATATCACCCATGCCGATCTCGCTGCCGGACAGGTAAGGTTGCACGGCCAAGGCCTGATCCACCGTCTGCAAGACATCGATGCAGGCCTGGCGACCGGCATTGATGGTGTCCCAGTTCTGCTTTTCAGCCGGGGTTCGCAACACGCCCCAGAACACGGTCTTGAACGGTTCGGCCAGGGTCGAGGTGGTCCAGTCCATCCACTTTTCGGCGTTGGCCCGGGCTTGCAGGTCGCTGGGGTACCAATTCGAATCCGGCGCATGTTTGGCGGCCAGATAACGCACGATGGTGTTGGATTCCCACAGCACAAAGTCGCCATCTTCAATCATCGGCACCCGGCCGTTGGGGTTCAGTGCGCGGTATTGCGGCGTGTCGACCACACCAAAAGCCCCGCCCGCATCAATTGCCTCATAGTCCAGGCCGAGTTCCTCGGCGCACCACAGTGCCTTCCTGACATTTGACGAATTTTTACGACCCCAGATTTTCAGCATGACCGCCCCGATTTTGAAAAAGATGGTTGGATGAATGCCGGGGCAGCATACGCCGGATCACGCCCGGCTTAAATCACTCTGCATGTCCCCCAACAGGATCGGCATCTGCTCGCCAAACAGGTGCGGGTAACATTTCTGAATGTGGGCGAAGAAGAATTCCTCGGGCACCTCGGCAAATTGCCCATGGTCCACCACGTATTCCATGGAGCGCTGGCCCTTGCGGTTGAAGGCGTGGAAAACGCTGTCGTGGATGCCGTCGAAATCCAGCGGCGGCACATCGAACAGTTCGCACAGTTGCTGGTTGAATGCGGGCGTAGCCTTCACCCAACGGCCGTCCAGATACAGCTCGGTGTAGCCGTGCATGGCAAATACGTCACTTCTGAGCAGCTCGATCAAACGCGGCGTGGACAGGTGGTTGCGCACGTCGGCCAGACCAATGCGCGCCGGGATCCCGCAGTGCCTTGCACACGCCGCCAACAGCGTCGCCTTGGGCACGCAATAACTCTCGCCGGCGGCCAATGCAAAACTGCCGCTGAGGGTTTGCGGGTCGCGGCTGAAGGTGTAGGGGTTGTAGCGCACCGCCTCGCGCACGGCGTAGTAAAGACTGACTGCCTGGTCACGGGGCGCGGTACTCGAACCGCGATGTTTTTCGGCGAACTCCACCACCGCAGGGTGGTCACTATCGATGAAGCGGCCGGGATTCAAGTACGCATTCATGAGGTTAATCTCCGAGGCAAGCCTGGAGTCTAACCACAGGCCTGACCCAGGGATAACGACGATTCGGCCAAATGTCGGCGCCTGGTGGTGATCTTCCCCGGCACACCACGTAACACCCTCGTCACCCTGCTTTTTCGGATGCCGACTAAGCTCAGAGGTGATTTCGCACCTGGTTTCACGGAGGATTGAATATGCTGTTGTTGTGGATACTGGTTCTGGTGGTCGGCGTTGCCTACCTGGCACACCGGCGCACTGCGCCCCTGCCCGCCATTGGCGTGGTGGCCGTCTACCTGCTGGCGATGGGCGCCTTCAGCCACGCACCAGGCTGGTTGCTGCTGATCTTCTGGGTGCTGATCGCCCTGGTGGCCGCCCCGCTGCTGCTGCCCGACCTGCGCCGCAAGTACTTCACCGCGCCGCTGTTCAACTGGTTTCAGAAAGTCCTGCCGCCGATGTCCGAGACCGAGCGCGACGCCATCGACGCCGGCACCGTGTGGTGGGACGGCGAGCTGTTCAGCGGCCGCCCCGACTGGGACAAGCTGCTGGCCTATCCCAAAGCGCAATTGACCGAAGAAGAACAAGCCTTCATCGATGGCCCCACGGAAGAACTGTGCGCCATGGTCACCGACTGGGAAATCGGCCAGGCCATGGACCTGCCGCCCGCCGCCTGGGAACACATCAAGCAGCATGGCTTTTTCGCCCTGATCATCCCCAAGGAGTTCGGCGGCAAGGGTTTCTCCGCCTACGCCCACTCCCAGGTCGCAATGAAACTGGCGACCCGCAGCGGCGACCTCGCCTCCACCGTCATGGTGCCCAACTCCCTGGGCCCCGCCGAATTGCTGCTGCATTACGGCACCGATGAACAACGCAACCATTACTTGCCCCGCCTGGCACGTGGCGACGATATCCCGTGCTTTGCCCTGACTGGCCCGCTGGCGGGCTCCGATGCGGGCTCCATGCCCGACACCGGGGTGATCTGCAAGGGCGAATGGGAAGGCAAGGAAACCCTTGGCCTGCGCCTGAACTGGGAAAAACGCTACATCACCCTCGGCCCGGTAGCGACCTTGCTCGGCCTGGCGTTCAAGGCCCATGACCCGGACCACCTGCTGGGCGACGAAGAAGACCTCGGCATCAGCCTCGCGCTGATCCCCACCGACACCCCGGGCGTTGAGATTGGCCGCCGCCACCTGCCATTGGGCGCCGCGTTCATGAACGGCCCCAACTCCGGCAAGGATGTGTTCATTCCCCTGGACTTCCTGATCGGTGGCCAGGAGATGCTCGGCAAGGGCTGGATGATGTTGATGAACTGCCTGTCGGTAGGCCGTTCGATTTCCCTGCCTGCCGTCGGCACCGGCGCGGCCAAGTTCACCAGCCTGGTGACGGGCCAATACGCCCAGGTGCGCGAGCAGTTCAACGTACCGCTTTCGGCCTTTGAAGGTATCCAGGAAGCCCTCGCCCGCATCGGCGGCAACGCGTGGCTGATGGACAGCGCGCGGATGCTCACCGCCAACGCGGTCGACCTGGGGGAAAAACCCTCGGTACTGTCGGCGATCCTCAAGTACCACCTGACCGAACGCGGTCGCGAGTGCATCAGCCATGCGATGGATGTGCACGGCGGCAAGGGCATCATCATGGGCCCCAACAATTACCTGGGCCGCAGCTGGCAAGGGGCGCCGATCTTCATCACCGTGGAAGGCGCGAATATCCTCTCGCGCAACCTGATGATCTTCGGCCAGGGCGCGATTCGCTGCCATCCGTTCGTGCTCAAGGAAATGGCCCTGGCCGGTCGTGAGGACCATGACCAGGCGCTGAAGGAATTCGACGGCCTGCTGCTGCAACACATCGGGTTTGCCGTGAGCAACGCTGCCAGCACCCTGGTGCTGAACCTCGGCTTTGGTCACTTCGAAAAGGCCCCGGGCAACCGTTTGAGCCAGGGCTATTTCCGCGCACTCAACCGCCAGGCCGCTGCGTTTGCAATGCTGGCGGACCTGAGCATGATGCTGCTGGGCGGCGAATTGAAACGTCGCGAACGCCTGTCGGCACGCCTTGGTGATGTGCTGAGCCACATGTACCTGGCATCGGCTGCGCTCAAGCGTTATCACGACCTGGACTCGCCAGACCACCTGGAACCACTGTTCGCCTGGGCCATGGAAGAGAGCCTTGGCCACTCCGAGCGCGCACTGGATGAACTGCTGACCAACTTCCCGAGCAAGGTGTTGGGTTGTCTGTTGCGGGTGATCGTGTTCCCGTTCGGCCGCCGTCATAAAGGCCCGTCCGATGCACTGGATGCCGAGGTGGCCGCAGTGCTCGGTCGCGCCAAGGGTGACCCGACACTGGAAGCGGTGCTGGCGGGCTGCTATCGCCCACAGTCCGCAGAAGATCCGGTGGGCGCCTTGCAACATGCCTACGACCTGCTGGCCGACAGCCATCCGTTGCAGAAAAAACTCCACGAAGGCCTCAAGAGCGGCCAGGTCAAACCGACCGCGGGCGAACACGCCATCGACGCCGCGCTGCATGCCGGCGTGCTGCAACCGGCCGAGGCGCAGACCCTGCGTGACGCTGAAGCGGCGCGACGCAAGGTGATCGACGTGGATGATTTCAGCAAGGAAGAGCTGAGCCAGGCAGAGGGAAAAGTCCGCTAATCCCAGCGGTCATATAAAAACGGGCAGAGTGCCCTGCCTCACAAATACTGATCCCTTTTGACGGCGTCTGTTGTCGTCATGCTGCGTTGCCGCTCCTCGCCATAGCACGCTATGACTCGTCGCGGCGCCTTGCCTGACAACAACAGCCACTCGTCAAAAGGAATCGTATTTGTGAGGCAAGGCACCGAGCTATATACTCTCGCGCCCGTTTTGCTCTTGAGGACTTATCTCGTGTCCAATGTCGTTGCCGATCATCTCGTCTTGCTCGACCACCTGCGCAGCATCCTGGTTGCCGTCGGCGAAGCCGAACAGGTTCCCGAGGAAAGCCACCTCCTGTTCCTGGAGCGCTTCGATGAACTGCGCGCCCTGCTGCCGATCGACCCGATCGAAAGCCAGTACCTGGGCCAGGACATGATGAGCCAGGTCATCCTGCGCTACCCGCAAATTGCTCACCTGGTGCCGCGCGACCTGCTGTGGTTCTTCGGTGGCGACTGCCTGCACTTCATGCCCGACGACGAACTGGACCTGTACCAGGCCCTGGAAGAGCGTCGCTTCGAAGCTGAACAAAACGACGAACCGTTCGACTGGAACCAGGAAAAGCAGTTGTTGGCCATGTCCAACGACCAGCCCAAGCACTGATCTGTAATGTGCTGAGGGGCTTACTGTGGTGAGCGGGCTTGCCCCGCGCTGGGCTGCGAAGCAGCCCCCCATCAAGATCACATCATTCTTTCAGACAGATCGAGGCGGCAGGTTTTAGGGCCGCTTCGCAGCCCAGCGCGGGGCAAGCCCGCTCACCACAAAAACCGCCTCATCACAAAAAGCCGCCTCGGCACCTATCGTTTATGCAGCGTCGGCTCTTTAGCCATGCACTCCACCAGATAATCAATAAACACCCGCAACTTCGGCGGCAAATACCGCGTCGGTGAATGCAGCAACCACGCATCCCCGTGGTACGACGCAATAAAATCCCACCCCGGCAACACCTGTACCACGTCCCCCGCTTCCAGCGCATGCCGCGCCGTGAAATACGGCAAGCTACCCATTCCCACATGCTGCAATACGGCATCCAGCCGCACCCCGGTGTGATTGGCTGCATAGCGCCCGCGCACGCCCACCGTCACCGCCTTGCTGCCCTGGCGAAATTTCCAGCGCGCATCCCCCGGGGTCTCCCCGAGGTAGATGCAACTGTGCTCCAGCAAATCATGGGGATGCTCTGGCGTACCGTGCTCGGCCAGGTACTGCGGCGTGGCGCAGACCAAGTGGTCGATAGGCAGCAGTTGGCGCCCCACCAAGCCCGGCGGCGGGCTGTCGGTGATGCGGATGCTCAGGTCGACATTGTCATCAATCAGGTCCACATGCCGGTCCTCAAGGATCAATTGCACATCGACCTTGGGATAACGCCGCAGAAACTCCGGCATATGCGGGTGCACCACAAAACGCCCCACCGCCTTGGGCACGCTGACCCGCACCAGCCCTTCGGCCTCGTGGGTGTATTGCCCGCTGATTTCCATCACGGAGCGCGCAGCACTGACCATTTCCTGGCAGCGCTTGAACACTTCCTCCCCACCTTCGCTGAGGCGCAATTTGCGCGTGGTGCGTTGCAGCAGGCGCGTCGCCAGGGCCTTTTCCAGGCGCGAGATGCTGCGGCTCACGGAGGACGGCGATGCCCCCAGCTGCCGCGCGGCTTCGGAGAAGCTGCCGGTTTCCACCACCTTGACGAAAATCGCCATTTCGCCCAGCAGCGGCAAGGGAAGATTGATGCTCATGACGCACAAGTCCATTGAGATTTGAACGGATTATCACCCATTGGCGCACTTCTTATACTGCCCGATAGAAACCCTGATGCGGATGTAGATGATGACCCAGCGCCTGTTCTTTACCCATGACCACCTGAATGCCGAACTTGAAGTGCTGGGATGCACACCCTTTGATGACCAGTTTGCGGTGATCCTGCAGTCCACGATCTTCCATCCCCAAGGTGGCGGCCAGCCATCCGATACCGGCTGGCTGGGGGAAAGCCAGGTATTGAAAGTGGTGCAGGAAGGCGATCGTGTCGTGCACTACGTCGACCGCCCCGTGGCAATCGGCCCCATACCGGCACGCGTCGATGAAGAGCGCCGCACCCTGCACACGCGCCTGCATTCGGCCGGGCATCTGATCGGCAATGCCGGCGAAACCCTGGGCTGGATGCCGATCAAGGCCCATCACTGGCCGGGCGAAGGCAAGATCACGTTTATTCGCGGTACCTCGGCTCAAGCGATGGACGCCGAGGCGATTCAACAGAAAGTTGATCAATGGGTCGCGGCCAACCTGCCACGCCATATGACACTGGATGAAGGCACCCGGGAAGTGGGTTTTGGCGAGCTGCCGGCCTATGCCTGCGGCGGGACGCATGTGCAGGCCTTGGGGGACGTGGGCCAGGTGAAGATCCTGGCCCTGTCCGAGAAAAAAGGGGCGCTGTCGGTGCGCTACAGCCTGGACTGACTAAACCGCAATCGCCCCCGCCCTGCCCGGTTCCACCACAAATGACATGAGGGTCGAGACACTGGCATGTGGATCCCGGGGATCGGAAATCACCCGGAAGTTCGTCAGCATATTCGTCTCTTCGAGTGCCACCGACACGTAGCCGCGCTGGCGGCTGTCGAAGAACTTCACATGAGGGTTCAGCGGCAAAATCGAGTTGAAGGCCTCAAACGGCGGCCCGTCGGAGGTCACCGACGTGCCGACGAACTCGGTGGCGATAACCCGTGAGTCGGGGTTATTGGCATCGGCGTGCAGGTCGGTGGTCCAGAATGAGTGAATATCGCCGCCCCAGAACACCGGGTTATTCACGCGCCGGCGCTCGATAGACGCCAGCACCCGCTCGCGGGTTGCGATATAGCCATCCCAGCCATCCGTCCAATGGCCCAGTGCCTGGCTCTGAGGGTCACGCTGAATCAGCGGCGCCACCAGCAGGTCCTGGGCGATCACGTTCCACTGTGCCCGGGACTGCGCAAACCCTTGGTCCAGCCACGCCTCTTGCTCCCAGCCAAGCATCGTGCGCCGGGGATTGCGCAGGTCAATGCAGCTGTCATCCGCGATATGCCCCTTGCGACTCCCGTTCGCCGAAATGCACGGCTGCTCGGAGCGATACTGCCGGCCGTCCAGCACGTGGAAACGTGCCAACCGCCCGTAGTCCAGGCGCCGATATACACGCATGTCCGGCCCTCGCGGCAGGCTGCTCGTCCGCAGCGGCATATGTTCATAGAACGCCTGGTAGGCCGCCGCCCGCTGTTTGAGAAACGCCGCCACGGGGACGTTCGGGTCCTGGGACCACTGGCTGGCGTAGTCGTTTTGCACTTCATGATCGTCCCAGGTCGCCACGCTGGGCGCCGCAGCATGCAGCGCCTGCAAATCCGGATCGGTCTTGTACAGGGCGTAGCGGTTGCGGTAATCCGCAAGGTTCAGCGCATTGCCGCTGCCGTGGGAGCGAATGACTTTGCCGGAGTCGGCTGCGTAGGAACTGTCATAGATGTAGTCACCGAGGAAAAACACCAGGTCCGGCTGCTCGGCGGCCAAATGCCGATAGGCGCTGAAGTAGCCCCGCTCCCAATGGGAGCACGAGACAAAACCCAACCGGGCCGACGCCATGGCATGCACCGCTGGCGCCGTGCGCGACTGGCCTACCGGGCTTTGCGCGCCGAGGCCTTCAAACTGGTACCAGTAAGGCCGGCCTGCTTCCAACCCGGCGACTTCCACATGCACCGAGTGGGCGAAACGCTCGCTGGCCATGACCTCACCCCGGCGCACAATCCGCGTCATCGCCGCATCGCTGGCCACCTTCCAGCGCACCGGCACCGCGCGGCCCAATCCACCACGGCCGTCTGCGGCATTGAACAAGGGCGCGAGGCGCGTCCAGATCACGAAACCGTCCGGCAATGGATCGCCGGAAGCCACACCCAGGGTGAAGGGATAGTCGATGCCCGCACTGCGGGCGAACGGGCTGAGGATCGAAAACGCCGTGGCAACCGCCAGGCCGCCCAAGACCCGACGGCGACCTGGGTCTGGCAGATGATTCATAGCGGGTACTCGCGGGAGTCGAGCGGGTTCTGCCAATCCTTGCGCACTACGCCGAACAGCGACAGGTCTTCGTAAACCCCATTCTTGAGAAAGGCGCCTGGCTGGCAGCCCTCGTAACGCAAGCCGATTTTCTCCATCACTCGGGCCGACGCTCTATTACGGGTAAAACACTGCCCTCCGATACGGTGCAGCGCCAATTCGCTGAAGCCAAAGTGCATCAGCCCACAGGCAGCTTCGGCAGCGTAGCCACGGTCACGGCAATCCGCCGCCACCCATCCACCCAGCAGCCCACTGTGATGATTGGCAGACAGGCGAATGCTGACCATCCCCACCAACCCCTCGGTTTCCCGCAAGTGAATGCCGAGGCCCAGCGCCGTCCCCGAACGATACTTTTCTTCAAGTTCACCGATAAAAGCGTGGGCCACTTCAAGGGTATAGGGCGACGGGATGGTCGCGGTGTTTTCGGCAATCAGCGGCCCGTTGGCCAGGGTGCAAAGCACCTCGGCCTGGTCCTTGTGTAACGCTTTCAACACCAGTCGCGGGGTGGATAAAAAAGGCAGCGCAACGCTCATGACAGAGGGCTCTGGAAATAAATTCTCCCAGAATGTACGCGCTCCGTGTCAGTTTCATTACGTACATAAATAATCCGCATGTCCGCTTGTGAGTGCCGTAATAGAGCCTTAAAAGCTTAAATTAATGTTAACCATTCGGTCATTTTTCGTTGCTAGCGTGTCGCCCCTAATCAACAACGGGGTAGCGGCATGAGAACTTGGGATGAACCCAAAAAGCGCAAGGCACACATCGAACTGATCCCGATGATCGACGTGATGATGTTTCTTTTGGTGTTTTTTGTACTGGTGAGTTTGAACGTGATTCCTGCCCTGGGCATGAAGACACAACTGCCGAGCGCCAGCAGTTCGCAGCAGCTCAAGCCACAAAATAAATTCATCTTGACCCTGGGCCTGGAAGGTCAGCTGCAGCTCGACGGCAAGGAGATCACCGTCGACGCGTTGGTGCCTGCGCTCAAGTCGGCAGAGAAGCCTGATACCAAGTCGACCATCATCGTCAACAGCGACAAAGGCGTGGAAGTGGCCCGCCTGGTTGAAGTCATGGACACCCTGCGCCTGGGTGGCTTTACCTCCGTCTCCATCGCCACGAAAAAGTCCTGATCATGTATGCCTTGTTTCGTGCGCGTCGGCTGCTGGGCAGTGTCCCGGCCCTGATCGCCCTGGTGCTGATTGCACTGGGTATCCAGTCCCAACCCCTGAAAATCCAGCCGCAGTACGACGAGTCGGCGGTTGAACTCGCCCTGGTCGAGCCCGAGCCGGAAGTGGTCCCCGAGCCCGTGGTTGAAGAACCTCCGCCGCCGGTAATCGAAGACGAAGAGGCCGAGCCAGCCCCGCCGCCTCCACCGCCCAAGCCGGTGCCAAAACCACTCCCAAAACCTGAGCCCAAGCCAAAACCCGTGCCCAAGCCGGTGGCCGCCAAGCCCACACCAACGCCTGCGCCAGCCCCGGTCGCCGCCAAGCCTGTGCAAGCCGCTCCTGCCCCTGCACCGGCACCCGCCGCGCCACCAGCGCCGCCAAAAGTCGATGGCCAGGCACTGGAAGGCGGTTACCTCAAGGGTTTGCGCAACGAGCTGGACACGTACAAGCAATACCCCACCGGGCGCCAGGCGTCCCTCGAACGCCCGAGTGGCGAGGTGGTGGTCTGGTTAATGGTGGACCGCCAAGGCCGCGTCCTCGACTCCGGGATCCAGACCCCGGCGCCGAGCATGCTGCTCAACCGGGCCGCCACCAACAGCCTGCGCCGTATCAAGCAGGTGAAACCGTTCCCCGAACAAGCCTTCGGTGGACGTAACGAGCAGCGCTTCACCGCCACCTTCAACTACAGCGTGCAATAAGCACACACCACCAGGACGACAGTGATGAAGTTCACCCGGATTCATCTGGCACTCGTTGCCGCGACGAGCATGACCCATGGAGTGGTCATGGCAGACACCAGCGACAGTGACGTCGGGACCATTGGGGTACAGGGCAAGGCAACCGCGGGGGGCGGTTACATGGTCCAGGAAGAGAGCGCGAAGGGCCGCTCGACCATCACCAAGGAAGCGTTGGACAAACAGACCGCCACCGGCAACGCGATCGACAAGCTCAAGTACACCCCGGGCCTGAACATCTCCAGCGAAGACAACACCGGCCTCTCGGGTTTCCGCTTCACCATGCGCGGCATGAACTCCGACCAGGTGGGCATGTCGGTGGACGGCATGCCGATCAACGACTCCGGCAACTACGCGCTGTACTCCAACCTGTTGGGCGACCCGGAAAACATCGACCAGATCTTCGTGACCCAAGGCTCGTCGGAAGCCGACGGCCCGCACATCGGTTCCAGCGGCGGCAACATCGGCATCGTGACCATTCGCCCGACCAAGGAAACCGGTGCCTTCGTCAAGCAAGTGGTCGGCAGCAACGCCACCCGCAAGACCTTTGCCCGCCTCAACACCGGTGAAGTCAACGGCCTGAGTAACTGGCTGTCGGCCTCCCACACCGAAGGCCAGATGTGGCGCGGCTCGGGTGCCGTGCGTGCCGACAAGGTGGAGTGGAACAGCTTCTTCGACGCCGGCAACGGCAACACCGCCAACCTGATCCTCAAGTACCACGAGCAGGACAACAACAGTTACAGCCAGTTGACCAAGGCCCAGTTCCAGCAGTACGGCCGCAAGTACGACCCGTACCCGGCGACACCGGCAGTGGGCGCCAATGGCAAGGTCAGCAGCTACTACGACCTGGCACAGAACCCGTTCCAGACCTTCACCGCCGTGCTCAACACCCAGTACAAGCTGAGCGACAACCTGTCCCTCTCGGTGATCCCGTATTACTACTACGGTAACGGCAGCGGCGTGGGCTCCTCCGCCTATGCGCTGAACAGTGGCTCGAACAAAGGCGGCGTGTTCGACCTCGGCAACCTGCCGACGCAGGCCCAATACAACGCCGACGGCTCCTCGACCACCGGCGTCTACTACCGCCCTTCGCGCACCCAGACCTGGCGCCCGGGCATCACCACCAAGCTGAACTGGGACCTGGGCGACCACAGCCTGCAATTCGGCTACTGGTACGAACGCGCCCGCCAAAGCCAGACCCAGCCGTTCATTGCCCTCAAGAACAATGGCAAGCCGAGCGACACCTGGCCGGACGGCAACTCCGTGGTCGACGCCAACGGCAACACCGTGCAGGGTCGCGACCGCTACACCGTCACCCCGGCGCAAAAAGTCTGGACCCAGGACACCTGGTACATCAACTCGGACTGGACGCTGATTGCCGGTATCGCCTACATGAACGTCGAGCGTGACGGCACCAACCACGGCAGCCTCACCGAACAACCGGGCAAGGCCAGCCAGACCTACAACAAATTACTGCCCAACGCCGGCCTGAAATACCAGCTCGACGAGCGTGACCAGTTGTTCTACAGCCTGTCGCGCAACATGCGTATTCCGCAAAACTACGTGCTGTACGACAAAGGCGTCGGCTCCCTCGACTCCAAGCCGGAACTCAGCTGGAACCAGGAACTGGGCTGGCGCTACACCGGCGAAGACAGCACCCTCGCCGCCACGCTGTTCTACATGCAGTTCAAGAATCGCCAGCTCACCTCCCTGGACAGCAACGGTGATTCCGCCGATATCAACGCCGGCACCGTCATCAACAAAGGCCTGGAGCTGGAGTGGAGCGGCAAGCTGCCGCACAACTTCAACTACTACACCTCCTACACCTACACCAGTTCCAAGCAGCAGGATGACCTGACCGTCTACAGCGCCGGCAAGCCGATCGTATTGCCCACCAGCGGCAAGCAGTTCGCCAACGTGCCGACCAACATGCTCGCAGCGAACATCGGGTATGACGACGGGCGCTTCTACGGCACTTTCGGCGGCAAGTTCACCAGCAAGCTCTACGGCGACCTGACCAACGACGAAGCCATCTCCGCCCGCACGATTTTCAACCTCGGCGCCGGTATCTACCTGCCGGTGGACAAAAAAGTGGTCAAGGACGCAACCCTGCGCCTGAACGTCGACAACCTGTTCGACAAGAAGTACCTGGACGGCGTGTACACCACCAAGACCAACTCGGCGAGCTACAGCGGTTTCCGCGATGGCGACCCGGCTTACATCGTTGGCCTGGACCGTACCGTCACGGTTTCCCTGGAAGCGAATTTCTGATTAATCACCTGAGAGGAAAACACTCATGGACATGAACCTGCTTCACCAAATTACCTTTTATGTGATGTACGCCGCGCTGGCGATTGCGATCTTTATCACCATCGAACGGGGCATCTACTTCGCCTACGTGCGTCGCCAGGCCCGCGCGCTGACTGAAGTGCTCGGCGCCAACGTGCACAGCGAACGCGACCTGCCGGAAAACCTGACCCGCCGCGACAGCCTGCCGCTGAGCATGGTGCTGCCGATCCTCGCGCAGAAGGCTTCCCATGGTTCGCGCAAAGACCTGGACGACGAAATCGAAACCCAGTACCTCAAGACCCGCGCGCCGCTGTCCCGCAGCCTGTGGATCATCGAAACCATCACCACCGCTGCACCGCTGCTTGGCCTGCTGGGCACCATCCTCGGCATCATCGACACCTTCAAGGCGCTGGCCAGTGCCGGCGTGTCCGACCCGGGCCAGATTTCCGGTGGTATCGGTACGGCCTTGTTCGCCACCGGCCTGGGTATTGCCATCGCCCTGTTCTGCGTGGTGTTCCACAACTTCTTCCAGGACAGCCTGGAACGCATCAACGACCAGCTGAAAATCCTGCTGATCCGCGCCGCAACCGGTGCCCGCGTACAAGGTGAAGTGCCGCACCTGGTGCCGACCCCACTGCATAGCCGCACTGCGTGACCTTTCAGGGCGGGCGCCGTTTGCGCCCGCCCTTCCTTTTTGCCCGATGAGACGCCTATGTCCATATCGCTGAAGCTACGTATCGCCGGCCTCGCAGGCCTGCTCCTCAGTCCGCTTGCCCAGGCGGACTTTTCAATTCCGGGGTTTGAGTTGGTGCACACCGTGCCGGTGGACACACAATTGGGAACGGCGGACCTGCGCCAACCCGGCCCCGTGTGGATCGGGCTGTTCGACGGCGCGAAAAGTCGCATCGACATCGGCCAGTTTTACGCGGCGGACCATCCTGGCTCGGTGATGGACACGGTGATTGAACACCTGGAGGCCGCCGGCAAACGCGGGGTGAAAATTCGCTTCCTGCTGGAAGAAAAAGGCGTGCGGCTGTCGGAAGCTTCCACCCTGGAACGCCTGAAAGCCATTCCCAACCTGACCTTCCGCATCCTGCCCTACGGCAAGCTGAGCGGCGGGATCATCCACGCCAAATACATGGTGGTGGACGGCAAGCAGGCGTTCATCGGCAGCCAGAACTTCGACTGGCGCTCGCTGGAGCATATCCACGAGACCGGGCTGCTGATCAGTGATGCCAACGTCGTCGCCCAGACCCAGGCGATCTTTGACCAGGATTGGCAGGCCCAGGCGGCGCTGACCGATAACAAACCCGTCGCCTTGCCCGCCGCAGGGGCTCTACCTGCGCGCACCGGCAACTATCTGGTAGCCAGTCCCCAGCGTTACAACCCGCCTGGCGTGGGCGATTCACAACTGGAACTGCCGCGCCTGCTCGGCGAGGCGAAAAAGGAAGTGCGGGTGCAACTGCTGGACTACGCCCCCCTGTCCTACGGGCCCGACAGAACCCGGCCGTACTATGCGGTGATCGACAACGCGTTGCGTGCGGCGGCGGCGCGCGGGGTGTCGATCAAGTTGATGGTGTCCAACTGGAACACCGAAGCGCTGGAATTGCCGTACCTGAAAAGCCTGGCAGTGCTGCCGAATGTCGAGGTCAAGATCGTCACCCTGCCCGAGGCCAAGCAAGGGTTCATTCCCTATGCGCGGGTGATTCACAGCAAGACCATGGAGATTGACGGGCAAGTGGCGTGGGTGGGCACCAGTAACTGGCTGGGGGGTTATTTCGATAACTCGCGCAATCTGGAAGTGGTGATGCGCAGTGAAGCAATGGCCAAGCGCGTGGGAGATTTACACGAACAGCTGTGGGATGGGCCGTATGCCAAAGCGCTGGAAGTGACAAGCGAGTACCCGCAGCCGCATCCGGGCAAACCTTGAACCCTTGCCCGCAAACGGCATGACTTTGCGGGCAATGTCACATTGCCAGATATGAATGTTGCACTTTTCCGCCGTTACGCTGACCAACACTGCATATTCGCCGATCAATACTCAGGGATGGAGAGCAGGGAATGAACAACACACGCAATGGACTGTGCGGTGCCGCGCTGGCTTGGGCGGCCCTCGGGCTCGGCGGCTGCGCCAACTCGATGACCACCACCGGTGAACCGGGGGTGAAGATGGGCGACAGCTATGAGCACGTGCTTGCCGTGGTCAGCCGCAACAATACGGTGACCAGGCAAGTCGACGGGAAGGGATTCCGGGCCGAGGGGTATTCGGCGATGTTCAAGGATTGCCGCTCCAAGTACTTCATCTTCCAGGGCGCCGACGGCCTGCAACAAGTGCGCTTTGAACCGGCGCCGCAGTTGTCGCCCAGCCAGAACTGCCGCCCGTCATGAGGGCGTTACGGGTTGCCCCCGCCCTGCTCCTGATACTGCTCACCGGCTGTGGCCAGGTGTATAACGTCCGCTCCCTCAACACCGCTTATACCGCGCCGCCGTCCGCCGAGACGGCGCGCTTGCGCATTATCAGTGACGGCATGGTGCGCGCGGTGCCCGGACGTGATTGCCTGGACTGGAATGTGCCGGGCGCCGGCGTGATGGTGTCCGCCAAATCCGGCTTCGCCGATCGCAATGGCGCAAGCCTGGGTATGCCGGGGCCGATTTATACGTGGGACGGTGCAGTGTCGTCCGAACTGGTGATCCCGGCAAACACGCCCATCGCCTTTCATTACCTTGGGTTACCGAACGTTGGGCGGCAATGTTTCAACACCATGACCTTTATCCCCAAGCCCGGCATGGATTACATGGTGCGCGCATCCCTGTCCCGCAGTTGTGCGTTCGAGCTGGCGGAACTGCCGAAGGGTGCCGAACGATGGAGTCCGATTGAACCGACGCCGTCGGGAAGGCTGTCGATGTGCCACGCGATGGATAACTTCTAGGGATTCAGGTGCGACGTGGGTCGAGGCGTTGCGCCCCGACCCATAAAAAATCCACAAACAAAAACGCCGATCATTGCTGATCGGCGTTTTCGTTAAATATGGAGCGGGAAACGAGACTCGAACTCGCGACCCCGACCTTGGCAAGGTCGTGCTCTACCAACTGAGCTATTCCCGCAAATGGCGTCCCCTAGGGGACTCGAACCCCTGTTACCGCCGTGAAAGGGCGGTGTCCTAGGCCACTAGACGAAGGGGACACGCTACTGAAACACATGGTGTGTATTTCAGTGCCCAGAGATTAAATCCGAAGATTACGCCCTGGTTTCACTCAGTGCCGCCCGAGAGCAACACTGCTTAAATTTGGAGCGGGAAACGAGACTCGAACTCGCGACCCCGACCTTGGCAAGGTCGTGCTCTACCAACTGAGCTATTCCCGCATATGGCGTCCCCTAGGGGACTCGAACCCCTGTTACCGCCGTGAAAGGGCGGTGTCCTAGGCCACTAGACGAAGGGGACACACGTACAACATTCACTCCCTACCGCGTTTCGCTGTGTGCTTTACGCTGTAAGTGGCGCGCATTCTATGGATGGATTGGGAGGTCGTCAACCCCCAAGGATAAATTTATTTAAATCAATGACTTCGCCGTGGTTTACGGGGGTTGCAAGGGTTTCTCGCCGTCCAGGCTTTGACGCCTATATTCTGGCGTTCGACAAGGCGCTATAGTTCGCTGCAGCAAATGATGGCAATGTGCAGCTACGCAGGGACTGCCTCGCTATATAGAAGAAACTACTGACGCAACTGGTCGCTCAGTCCTATCCGGCCAGTGCCCCAGTCACTACACTTCAACGCAAACCCTATAAAGAGGTCACACCGGTGACACCACTCATGATCACCCTGCTGGTAATAGCCGGGATCGTAATACTGATCGCCATTGGCTACATGAACCACGTGGTGGAAAACAATAAGCTGGAAAAGAACCGGACCCGGATCGAACTCAATGACCGGCTGCGTCGCTGCGGTGAAATCACCGAGACGTTCCCAGGCCAGCTGATGACGCCGCGACTCAAGTTGCTGCTGACCCGCCTGGAGCTCAACGTCAACCAGCGCCTGCTGAACCTCGACAGGTCCAACGCCGCCCTCAAGGCACGTATCGCCGAACTCAACGCGCTGGTGGCCCAGGGCGAATCGATCCCGGTGAACAACCCGCCGGCCCCGATCCAGACCGAAGCCAAGGCCAAGGATGTGCGCTTCCTGCTGGAAGCCTTGCATGGTCAGGTGACCCGCGCGGCCCAGGACGGTTTCCTGCCGACCAATGAAGCCAAGCACTGGATCAAGGAAATCCGCCATATCCTGGTGCTGCTGCACATCGAGTTCTTCAACAACCTGGGCCAGCACGCGCTGCAACAGGGCCAGCCGGGCCAGGCACGCCTGGCGTTCGAGCGCGGTGTGCAATACCTGCGCAAGCAGCCGGAGCCGGTGGTGTATAGCCAGCAACTGCAACTGTTGGAGAAACAACTCGCGCGCGCCAACTCCATGGTGCTGACCAACATCCAGCCAGCTGAAGACGAGGTCAATGAATTGACCGAAGGCCTGAAAGTGGTCGATGCAGATGCGGACTGGAAAAAGAAAGTCATCTACGACTGATCCCCTGCCAGTGTGGTGAGCGGGGCAAGCCCACTCACCACATGCCATCACTCTGCACCTATCCCCCGCCCCATGAATAGCGTAAAAAAGGCCCCCTCTCTCCGTTAACGAAAAGGGCTTTGCCATGCCTGTCGCGCTTATCGATGGACAACCGCTGCACTACCTCGACCAGGGCACCGGCCCGGCCGTTCTCCTCGGTTCCAGCTATCTGTGGGACAGCCAGATGTGGGCACCGCAGATCGAAGCCCTTTCGCAACAGTACCGGGTGATCGTCCCGGAGTTATGGGGCCACGGCGAGTCCGGACCGCTGCCTGCAAACACCGCCTCCCTGGACGACCTTGCGCGCCAGAACCTTGCCCTGCTGGATCATCTGGACATCGCCCGGGTCAACCTCGTGGGTTTGTCGGTCGGCGGCATGTGGGGCGCACGCCTGGCACTGCTCGCACCCGAGCGGGTCAACAGCCTGGTGCTGATGGACACACACCTGGGCGCCGAGCCGGAAGCCACTCGCCAGTATTACTTTTCGCTGTTCAAGATGATCGAAGACGCCGGCGCCATTCCGGAACCGCTGCTGGATGTGGTTGCACCGATCTTCTTCCGCCCCGGCATCGACCGGGAATCGGCCCTGTATCAGGACTTTCGCAACACACTGAAAACCTTCCCCAAAGAGCGCCTGCTGCAAAGCATCGTGCCCCTGGGCCGGATTATCTTCAGCCGCGCGGATGTGCTGGAACAGCTTTCGCGCCTCGACGCCGACACCACCCTGGTGATGTGCGGGGAGCAAGACAAGCCACGCCCACCGGCCGAGTCAGAAGAAATGGCGGCCTTGATCGGCTGCACACTGACGTTGATCCCGGACGCCGGGCATATCTCCAGCCGGGAAAACCCGGACTTCGTCAATGAAGCCCTGCTGACCTTCCTCGCCAACCACGCCTGACCGCCCTGCCCTTTGATCACCGCAGGCGAGCGGTGGTCAAAGGCGGAAGTGCCCGACCATCCCCTTAAGCTCCGTGCCCAACTGCGCCAGCTCAATGCTCGACGCCGCATTGCCCTGCATGCTCAACGCCGATTGATCGGCACTCGCACGGATGCTGGTGACGCTGCGATTGATTTCCTCGGCCACCGAGCTTTGCTCTTCCGCCGCCGCGGCAATCTGCTGGTTCATCTGCTGGATCAACGACACGGCCGCCGCAATGCTGCCCAGGGCGCTTTCGGTTTCCAGGGCATCACTGACCGCCAGCTTGACCAGCTCGCCGCTCTGTTTGATCTGCTGCACCGAAGACTGCGCCGCGCTGCGCAGGGTGCTGACCAGCCGCTCGATTTCCTCGGTGGATTGCTGGGTACGCTTGGCCAGCGCCCGTACCTCATCGGCCACCACCGCAAAACCACGGCCCTGCTCACCCGCCCGCGCCGCCTCGATGGCCGCATTCAGGGCCAGCAGGTTGGTTTGCTCGGCCACGCTTTTGATCACCTCGAGCACGGTGCCGATATTCTGGATTTCCGCACTCAGGCTTTCGATGCTGGTACTGGCAGAGGCGGCCGAACTGGCCAGCAACTCGATACGCTGCAAACTCTGGCGCACCACCTGCTGGCCGCTGTCGACTTTGTCATCCGCCGTCTGCGCAGCCTGGGCCGCTTCCTCGGCGTTGCGCGCCACATCGTGCACGGTGGCGGTCATCTGGTTCATCGCCGTCGCAACCTGCTCGGTCTCTTCCTTCTGATTGCTGACCTCGACGTTGGTCTGCTCGGTCACGCTGGACAGCGAATGAGCGGAACTGGCCAGTTGTTCGATACCCGCCTGCAACCCGCTGACCATGCTGCTCAGGCCACCGCTCATTTGCTGCATCGCAAGCATCAACTGCCCCATCTCATCCCGACGGCTGACCTCCATGCGACCACTGAGGTCACCGGCAGCAATCTGCTGGGCTACTGCAGTCACGCTGCGCAGCGGGGCGACGATCAACCGGGTAATGATCCATGCGGCAATCAGCCCGACCAGCAAGGCCAGGGCTGAAGAGCCAATGATCAGCAGCGCGCTTTTCTTCAACTGCGCCTGCATCGACAGGTCTTCTGCGTCATACGCCTGGTTGACCCGCGTCACCACCTCGGCGGCACGCTCGTGCAACTGCTTGTAGACAACCTTTTCCTGGGCCAGCAGGCCGGTGTACTCGCCGAGTTTTTCGCTGAAGGCCGCGATATGCCCTGACACTTCGTTCAACACGGTTTGATAGCCGGGGTCCTTGACCGTGGTTTTCAGCTGTTCAACCTGAGCCAGGGCCTGGTCAGCCTGCTCGATCTTGCCTTGCTCGGCGTTCTCGTCATCGCCCTTGCGGCTTTGATCCAGGCGCACGTGCGCTTCGTTCATGGCTTGCAGCATCAGGCGCGAGACCTGGCTGACCTGCCCGGCCTGCTCGATAAATTCCGCGCCTTCCTTGCCCTGGCTTTCCTTGAGGCCATAGGCGCCGTCGTCCGCCAGGCCGGCCTGCAACACATCGAGGTTGTTGGCCACACTGGAGACCGACCAACTGGCCATTTCCAACGCCAGGTCCTTGGTCTGGGTCAGTTCGACAAACTCGTCGAACGCCTTGCGATAGGCCGCCAGCGCCTGCTCGACATCATTCATCACCGGGACATTGGCGGGCGACTGGCCCTTGAGAATCACCGCCTGGGCGGCCAACGCGTCGACGCTTTCGTGCAAGGCGTCTACCGACTTGGGGTCAGCATGCAGCGCGTAGTCCTGCTCGATCAGGCGCACCTTGAGCAGGCCGCTGTTGAGCGCAGACATGGCTTTAAGGCCCTCGAAACGCTGGCCGACGGTTTGCAGCGACCACACGCCAATCGCGGCCACGAGCGCCGTCAACAGCAACACCAAGGCAAAGCCCAAGCCCAGTTTCTTTGCCATACCGAGGTTGGCAAAACGTCGTTGCGCGGCAGAAATCATTGCACTTGAGTCCTCTTGCAATGGCGAATGCCATCAAGCCCGGTTTCGATGCAGCGAGATTCGCAACCCCGGGGCACTGAACACAAGAGTTTGGCGCCACAATAATGGCAAAAAGCTACATCCTCGTCGTTTTCAGAATGGTAGAGGTCGATCCTGCTGGGCCCATCGCCCTGAACAACGCGAGGGCACGTTGATCAGCAGCATAGGCCACGTTGATGCGCAGCCAGTCACTGTGTTCGCCCGTCGGGCTGAAAAGCGCCCCCGGCGACAGCAACACCCCCAGCCGACGAGCCCTTGCCTGCAGCGTCGAACGGTCGCCCATCCCAGGACGTGCCCACACAAACATGCCACCCGCCGGCGCCGCAAACACCTCCCACTCCTCGTCTTCCAGCACCTGCAGGGTCATGGCCATTTCCGTGCTCAAGCGCCGCCGCAAGCGTTGCACCCACTTGCGGTAGGTGCCATTGGCCAGCAACGTGGCCACCACCGCCTCGGCAAACCGCGACGTGCCGATGCCGGTCAAGGTCTTGACCCTGACCAGTTGCGCGATGATCGCCCCGCTGGCCGTGAGATACCCCACGCGCAGGGCACTGCTGAGGGTCTTGGAGAAACTGGAGATATAGATCACCCGGTCCTCGTGGGGCAACGCCGACAGCCGGGTGCAAGTGGCAGGTTGCAGATCGCCATAGACGTCTTCCTCGACAATGAAGAAGTTCTGGGAATGGGCCAATCGCAACAAGTGCTCGGCCACCTCCAGGGACAGGCTGGTGCCAGTGGGGTTGTGATACAGGCTGTTGATGAACACGCACTTGGGCCGATGCCCGCATAACAGCGCCTCGAGTGCAGGCATGTCCGGGCCGCCGCGCGTGCGCGGCACTTCCAGCAGTTTGACCCCGTGAAAGGCCAGTTGCCGGTACAGGTTGCCGTACCCCGGGCTTTCCACCACCACGGTGTCGCCGGCCTTGAGCAGCGTACGGATCAGCAGGTCCTGGGCGTGGCTCGCGCCTTGGGTGGTCAGGATATGGTCGACCCGGGTCGCCACGTGGATGTGGGACAGGCGCTTGAGCAGTTGTTCACGCAGGGCCGGCAGCCCCAGCGGCGTACTGTAGTTGAAGACGGCGGCGGTATCGGTGCGGGTGACTTCACGAATCGCGTAGCTGATGTCATCGCTCTCGCGCCAGGTGTCCGGCAGCCAGCCGCAGCCCAGTTTCAGTTCACCCAGTTGATTATCGATGAAAGTACCCCACCCCGACTCGGCGCCTTCATACCATGGGTTTTCGCTACTCAGGCCGCGTTCGGCGGGTGGCTGGGCCACAAAGAAACCCGCGCCTTGCCGTGAGGCCAGCACGCCTTGGGCAACCATCCGCTCGAGCGCTTCGATGACGCTGGACTGGCTGAGCAGGTTCTCGTGGGCCAATTGCCGAACCGAGGGCAACCGCGTCCCGGGGCTGACCCCGCTTTCGCGAATCCAGGCGGCCAACGCGCTGACGATTTGCTGCACTACCGGTACAAGGGCTTGTCGATCGATCCCTAAATCCATGAGCCACTCACTTAAACTGTTGTCATTTAACCCAAACCAGTTAAGCACAGAAGCTCGGCGACAGCCGTGGCCATTTTTTATTAAATTATTGATTTAATTGAATTATTTACCTGCTGATACACATTCAGCCAAGGCATCTGGCCACCTGCGGAAAAGCCCCACAGCGCCTCCAACGCTTTTCTGAATGGCATCAGCGTCAGTTCCTAAATAGCGGTCGCACCACCGTCTACCGCCAAGGCCTGGCCCGTGGTAAATGCGGCGCCGTCGCTGCACAAATAAAGCACCGCACTGGCGATTTCCTCGACCTTGCCAATACGCCCGACCGGGTGCATGGCGGCGGCAAATTCAGCTTTGCGCGGGTCAGCTTCATAGGCCCGGCGGAACATATCGGTGTCGATCACGGCCGGGCACACCGCGTTGACGCGGATTTTCTTTTTCGCGTACTCGATCGCCGCCGACTTGGTCAGGCCGATCACCGCGTGCTTGGACGCGGAATAGATGCTCATCTTCGGCGCCGCCCCAAGGCCGGCCACCGACGCGGTATTGACGATAGCGCCGCCGCCCTGGGCCAGCAGCAACGGCAATTGGTACTTCATGCACAACCACACGCCCTTGACGTTGACGCCCATGATTGCGTCGAACTCGTCCAGGCTGCCGTCGGCCAACTTGCCCTTTTCGATCTCGATCCCGGCGTTGTTGAAGGCATAGTCCAGCCGGCCATAGGTGACCACGGTCTGCTGCATCAACTGCTGCACATCCGCCTCAAGGGTGACATTGCAACGCACAAACACTGCCTCGCCACCGGCCTGATGAATCAGCGCCACGGTGCCCTCGCCGCCCGCCACGTCCAGGTCGGCGACTACGACTTTCAAGCCTTCAGCGGCGAATGCCAGTGCAGTGGCGCGGCCAATGCCGGCGGCTGCACCGGTCACCAGGGCGACCTGGCCGGAAAACGTCATGCTCATGGGGATGTCCTTCGATGGGGATGCTGGATGACCTCAGTCTAGCCAGAGCGATGATAGGCGCGTCAGCACTATCAAACGCCCGGTTGGCGAACCATGAGCCGCAGTGATAACTCTACCGGCCTCACTATCATCACAGTGGATCGAGGGGCATTCGCAGGTGCCCCGGACCTTGCCGGTGCGGCCTTAAGGGTCTATCACTCAAGGTCCACTTCTCAAGAGTCCCTGCCATGACTGCCCAGACCAACCGCCAATTCCTGCTCGCCAAACGCCCGGTCGGCGCTGCCACGCGGGACACCTTCACCTACCAGGAAGTACCGGTGGGCACGCCCCAGGACGGGCAGGTGCTGGTGCACAACGAATACCTGTCCCTGGACCCGGCCATGCGAGGCTGGATGAACGAGGGCAAATCCTACATTCCGCCGGTGGGTATCGGCGAAGTCATGCGCGCCTTGGGCGTAGGCAAGGTCATCGCCTCGAACAACCCGAAATTTGCCGTGGGTGACTACGTCAACGGCGCCCTCGGCGTGCAGGATTACTTCCTCGGCGAACCGCGAGGTTTCTACAAGGTCGATCCGAAACTGGCACCGTTGCCACGCTATTTGTCTGCGCTGGGGATGACCGGCATGACCGCCTACTTCGCCCTGCTGGACACCGGCGCGCCCAAGGCCGGCGACACGGTGGTGATTTCCGGCGCAGCGGGTGCGGTGGGCAGCATTGCCGGGCAAATTGCCAAGATCAAAGGCTGCCGCGTGGTGGGCATTGCCGGCGGTGCCGACAAATGCAAATTCCTGGTGGATGAGCTGGGTTTTGATGCCGCCATCGACTACAAGAACGAAGACGTGCACGCCGGCCTCAAGCGCGAGTGCCCAAAGGGCGTGGACGTGTATTTCGATAACGTTGGCGGTGACATCCTTGATGCCGTGCTCAGCCGCCTGGCGTTGAAAGCCCGCGTGGTGATTTGCGGTGCCATCAGCCAGTACAACAACAAGGAAGCCGTCAAAGGGCCGGCCAATTACCTGTCATTGCTGGTCAATCGTGCGCGCATGGAAGGGTTTGTGGTGATGGACCACGCGGCGAACTTCGCCGCTGCCGGGCAGGAGATGGCCGGCTGGATGGCTCAGGGCAAGCTCAAGAGCAAGGAAGATATCGTCGAAGGGCTGGAGACGTTCCCGGAAACGTTGATGAAACTGTTCAACGGCGAGAACTTTGGGAAGTTGGTATTGAAAGTCAGCTGACACACCGCAGATCGTTCTGTGGCCACTATCCATGTGGGAGCCGGGCTTGCCCGCGATAGCATCGCCTTGGTGTCACAGAAACACCAGTCGCCTGCATCGCGGGCAAGCCCGCTCCCACATTTTTTACCGCGCCTGGTTTCAGGCGATCTCGGCAACCACCGCCGCCAGCGCCTTGGCCGGGTCGACCGCCTGGCTGATCGGGCGACCGATCACCAGGTAATCGGAACCGGCGTCCAGAGCCTGGCGCGGGGTCAGGATGCGACGCTGGTCGTCCTGGGCGCTGCCCGCCGGGCGAATCCCCGGGGTCACCAGTTGCAGCGACGGGTGGGCGGTCTTCAGCGCCTGGGCTTCCAGCGCCGAGCACACCAGGCCGTCCAGGCCGGCCTTTTGCGCCAGGGCGGCAAGGCGCAGCACTTGTTCCTGTGGCTCGATGTCCAGGCCGATGCCGGCCAGGTCTTCACGTTCCATGCTGGTCAGCACGGTCACGCCAATCAGCAGCGGCTTGGGGCCTGTACGCTGATCGAGCACTTCACGGCACGCAGCCATCATGCGCAAACCGCCGGAGCAGTGCACATTGACCATCCACACGCCCATTTCGGCGGCGGCCTTGACCGCCATCGCGGTGGTGTTGGGGATGTCGTGGAATTTCAGGTCGAGGAACACCTCGAAGCCCTTGTCACGCAAGGTGCCGACAATTTCTGCGGCGCAACTGGTGAACAGTTCCTTGCCGACCTTGACCCGGCAAAGCGTGGGGTCCAACTGGTCAGCCAGCTTCAGTGCGGCGTCACGAGTGGGGTAATCCAGGGCGACGATGATAGGAGTCTGGCAGACGGACATTGGAATGGGCTCTCAGGCAAGTCGAAATCGGCGCGGATTGTAGCGCAAGCGGCGGGTTTGCGGGATCCGATGATCGGTAATTCGCGATTTACCCGCCAGATTGCGGGCTCCCGGACAATTGTGTCAAAACAGATACATTCCCGACATGCCTGCAATACCCCCGAAGACTAGCCTCGCACACGTGAACCACCGTACAGAACTTCCAGCCCCGGGGCTGGGCGCCTATGCTGAACGCAACAACCTCGCCGCCGACCTTCGGCCCGGCGGCCCACCAGGTAGATGATCGCACCATGCAAACCCTGACTCCTGTGCTGAATGACGATCAAAAAGGCTCGCTTGTGGGTGAAGACAAGCGCTGGAACACCCGCGCACTGATCGTCGACGACGACGTGCCGATCCGCGAACTGCTGATCGATTACCTGGCGCGCTTCAATATTCTCGCCAGCGGCGTGACCGATGGCGCGGCCATGCGCCAGGCCATGCAAGCCGAAACCTTCGACGTAATAGTGCTCGACTTGATGCTGCCGGGTGAAGACGGCCTGTCGCTGTGCCGCTGGCTGCGGGCTGAATCGGACATTCCGATCCTGATGCTCACCGCCCGCTGCGAACCCACCGACCGCATCATCGGCCTCGAACTGGGGGCCGACGACTACATGTCCAAGCCCTTCGAGCCCCGCGAGCTGGTGGCGCGCATCCAGACGATCCTGCGTCGGGTGCGGGACGACCGCACCGAGCAACGAGCGAACATCCGCTTCGATAACTGGCGCCTCAACAGCGTACTGCGCCAACTGGTGGCCGACGATGGCCTGGTGGTGCCGCTGTCCAACGCCGAATTCCGTTTGCTGTGGGTATTTATCGAGCGCCCGCGCCGGGTGCTGAGCCGCGAACAACTGCTGGATGCGGCCCGCGGTCGTTCCATTGAAGCCTTTGATCGCAGCATCGACTTGCTGGTCTCGCGCCTGCGCCAAAAACTCGGGGATGACCCCAAGGCGCCGCAATTGATCAAGACCGTGCGCGGTGAAGGCTACCTGTTCGACGCCCGGGATATCGGCTGATGCGCAACGCCTTCAACACCCTGTTCGGGCGGCTGTTCGGTGTGTTGCTGGTGGCGATTGTGCTGGCCCACGTGCTGGCATTTTTCTGGTTTCACCACTACGGCCCGCCGCCGCCACCGCCCCACGAGACGTTCATCGAGCAACCGGACGGCACCCTGACGTCCATGCCCAAGGAGCATCGCCGCTCCTGGTTCGGCGGGCCGGTGGTGCCGCTGACCTTCCAGTTCTTCTCGCTGATCATTGCGGCCTGGTACGGCGCCAAGCTGCTCAGCCGGCCGATCCAGCGTTTGAGCGCCGCGGCCGAGCGCCTGAGCCTGGACCTCGACAGCCCGCCGCTGAACGAGTCCGGCCCCCGGGAAGCACGGCAGGCGGCGTCGACCTTTAACCTGATGCAAAAGCGCATCCGCGAACAGGTCACCCAGCGCGCCCGCATGCTCGGCGCGGTGTCCCATGACCTGCGCACGCCGCTGTCACGGCTCAAGCTGCGCCTGGAACAGATCGAAGACACCAAGCTGCAGGGCCAGATGCGCCAGGACCTGGACGACATGATCGGCATGCTCGACGCCACCCTGAGCTACCTGCACGAGCAGCGCACCAGCGAAACCCGGCATTGGCTGGACGTTCAGGCGCTGGTGGAATCCCTGAGTGAAAACGCCCAGGACCGCGGCTCCGACGTGCAATGCAGCGGTGAATGCGCGCCGCTGCAGGTGCAGCCGATGGCGTTGCGTTCGTGCCTGAACAACCTGATCGACAACGCCCTGCGCTATGCCGGCACGGCACGCATCGAACTGGCGGACACCCCGCAGGCGCTGGTGGTCAAGGTGATCGACCATGGCCCCGGAATTGCGGCGGATAAACGTGAAGCGGTGTTTGAGCCGTTTTATCGGCTGGAAGGCTCACGCAACCGTAATTCCGGCGGCGTGGGGTTGGGGATGACTATTTCCAAGGAGGCGGTTGAGCGCCTCGGTGGACGGCTGAGCCTGGAGGAAACGCCAGGCGGTGGCCTGACGGCGGTGATGTGGTTGCCGAGGGCGTAGGCATCATTCCTGCGCCCTGTTCCCCCTTACTGTTCGGCTTTATCTTCCCGCCGCACCTGAGCCTGGCTGGCGCTCCAGTCCGTCAATAGGCTATACGCCACTGCCAGCAATGTCGGGCCGATAAACAGGCCGATAAAACCGAAGGCGATCAACCCGCCAAACACCCCCAACAGCACGATCACCAGCGGCAGGTTGCCGCCACGGCTGATCAGGTACGGCTTGAGCACGTTGTCCACGCCACTGATGATGAACGTGCCCCACACCCCGAGGAACACGGCGTAGGTGTAGTCGCCCTTCCACGCCAGCCAGGCCGTGGCGGGAATCCACACCAATGGCGGCCCCATGGGAATCAGGCTCAGCAGGAACGTCACGATGCCCAGCACCAGTGCCCCCGGCACCCCGGCAATCAGGAAGCCAATCAGCGCCAGCACCGCCTGGGCAGCCGCCGTACCGATCACGCCATTCACCACGCGTTGCACGGTGCCCGCCACCAGTTCGATGTAATAACCGGCACGTTCGCCGATCAAGCGCTCCAGCAAGCGATGCACAAACATCGCCAGTCGCGGGCCGTCACGGTAGAAAAAGAACACGAACACCAGGCTCAGGGTCAGCTCCAGAATCCCGCCGCCGATCTGCGCACTGCGGGCCAGCAACCAGTTACCCACCTGCCCCAGGTACGGCTTGAGGGTGACCATAAGCGCCGCGCCTTGCTGGTCGATGCTGTCCCACATCGCCACCAACCGCTCGCCGACAAAAGGGATGGAGCCAAGCCAGGCCGGCGCTTCGGGCAAACCATCCACCTGAATATCCTTGATCAGGCCCACGGCATCGCGCACATGATCTGCGAGGTTAAAGCCCAGCCATACCAGCGGCAACGCCACCAACAGCATCCAGACCAGGGTCAGGATTCCGGCAGCCAGGGACTCACGCCCGCCCAGCCAGCGGGTGAGCAAACGCATCACCGGCCAACTGGCAAACGCCAGCACCGCGCCCCAGAACAGCGCCGACCAGAACGGCGCCATCACCCAGAAGCTGGCACCGAACAACACCAGCAGCAGGATTTGCACCAGCAGGCGATCGTTATTGAGCATGTGGTTTCTCGAAAAGAAGTCTGTAAGAGGAAGAGCTTAGGCGAACGGCACGGGTCCGTTCGCCCTGGAACGGTCAGCGTATCAGATGCAGGTGCAAACCCTTGGCTTCGGCGGTGCCGGTTTCCAGGCGGGCCGCGCGTACGCCCTGATCGATCAAGCCCTGGCGCCATGCCTCAGCGGTAGGCCCGGTCAAACTGACCCGCAAGGTGGCGTCCAGGTTCAATCCACGGGAAATCAGGGTGAGCCAGGTGGCGTCAGGTTCGGCGCCGAGCTTGGGGAAGTCCAGCTCGCCGGTGCTTTTCAGCTCCCGCAGCAGCGTGGCGGAAGTCGGCAGCAAGTCGCCCAGCGGTGCGCTGGCGTCCAGTTGCTCCACATGCAGATACGCCCGACGGTTGCCCCGGGTGATGCCGTACAGCGCGACCAGGGAATTGTCCTGAGGCGCCGCCAGGCGCAGCAACAGGTATTCCTGTTGACCATCGGCGCCTACCAGCTTGGCGTTGCCAAACACTTCGTTGGCCCACAGGCTGCTTTCGCCGCAATCCCGGGCCTGGCACCAGAACAGCAATTGCGCGCCCTGGGCCTGCAAGGCCTCACGGGTGGCGGTAAAGGCGGCGCTGGAGGTGTGTTCGGCAGGCAGTTCGTAGGTAATGGCCGTATTCAGCCCACGGGCGGTGGCCTGGCCTTCATAGCGCAGCTGGCCGCTGATCTTGCGGATCGAGCCCAGCGGGTAGATGCGTTCTTTTTCTTCGGCGGGGCGGTAGTCGACGATCTGCGCGTCGACCTGACGGGCCACGGCGGGCAAGTCCTGGCTACCCGGTACGTCGGCGGCGAACACCAGCGGGCTGAAACAGCACAGCCCCAGAATACGGATAAATCCCTTCGGCATACTCATCGGATCAGTGCGCCCTGGCCATTGGGGTGCGCTGCGGTGCTGAGATCGTTCATGGTTGACTCCCTTTCGATCCGCCCAGCCTCGGCAGTTGACCCCGCCAAGTCAAGGCGTGGAGAAGAACCGATTGAAACAGTCTGCAACAAGGGTAGCGCCCGGCTCGTCATTCAGGTGCAAATGATGGCCACCGGGCAAGGTAGTCACCTGGAACGGAAGCCCGGAAAGCAATTCGGAATGTTTCGCCAGCATGCCGTCTTCGGCGACCACCAGTTGTGTCGGACAGCCGACCCGGCGCACGAAGGCCATCGCCTGTTCTTCTGTCAGACGCATGGGGGAAGCCAGGGTCAGACGGCTGTCACTGCGCCAGGTGTAACCGCCCGGCACCGGCATAAGGCCACGCTGGGCCAGCAATTCCGCTGCTTCGCGACTGACTGCCACCACGCCTTTCATCCGCGCTTCCACCGCACGATCAAGGGTGCTGTACACCGGTTTGCGCTTGTCTTGCAGGGCCAGTTGCGCCTGCAACGCCATCCCAAGACGTTCGGCGGCGTTATCGGCAGTGCCGGTCGGCGGGATCACGCCATCGATCAATCCCAGGTGCGTCACCCGCTCCGGCAAGGCACCGGCCAACACCAGGGAAACGATGGCACCGAGGGAGTGACCAAGTAATGCAAAACGTTTCCAGCCCAGTTGTTCGGCCACTTGCAGCACATCGTGGACGTAATCCCACAGGGAATAACCCGCACCGACGGGTCGATGGGCCGAGTGACCATGGCCGGCCATGTCCAGGGCGACAATGCGCAGGCCATCAAGCTTCGGCGCCAGGCGCGCAAAGCTGTTGGCGTTGTCCAGCCAGCCATGCAGGGCGATGACCGGCAGGCCGTCTTCGGGGCCAAACAGATGCGCCGCCAACTCGATGTGCGGCAGGGCCAGGCGGACTTCTTCGACGGGCGCGGTCATGCGCAACTGCGCTCGCGCTGGCGGGCTTCCCAACGGGCAAACAGGTTCTTGATCAAGGTGGCGGTGTCCTGGGGGCGCTCAAGGGGAAACATGTGGCCGCCGGGCATGGTCAGCATTTCGCCCATGGGCATGCGCCCCACGCCGCTGGCATGGTGACGCATCACCACCCGGCTCTGGCGGCCGCGCACCACCGCCAGCGGCACCTTCAATTGCCGGACCTGGCCTGGGCTGGTGTGGGGCACGCCACGGTAGATGCTGATTTCGGTGGCCGGATCAAACCGCAGGCGCAGGCGATCACCCACCGGCTCCAGGCCATGTTGCAGGTAAGCATCGAAACATTCGGGATCAAAACCGCGAAACAGGGTTTTGCCGGCAAAGTACTGGCGCGCTGCCGCAAGGTCGGCGAACTCTTCACGACGGCCGAGGGTGCGACCCGCCGGGGTCAGCCGGTCGATAAAGCCAAAGCGCTTGGCCGCGCGAATCACCCAGCGATCGGCCAGGGTGAGTACCGGCGAATCAAGCATCACCACCCCGCGATACAACTGCGGGCAGCGCATGGCCGCGTGCAGGTGCAGCACGCCACCCAATGAATGGCCCACACCCCACACCGGCTCCGGCTGTTGTTCAAGGTGGTGGATCAGTTCGTCCACCAGGTTCTGCCAGTTGTCATCCACCGGAAATCGGGGGTCGTGGCCGTGCTGCGGCAAATGCGCGACGGCGTACTCCGGGGCCAGGGCGGCAAACAATTTGCCGTAGGTCGCCGACGGGAAGCCATTGGCGTGAGCAAAAAACACGTGCTGCGACATACCTGATCCATCACCGTAAACAGAGCGTTGATTCTCCCCAGACCGGGCAGTCACGGCAATGACTGTAACTGCCAGGAATGATGACACTCACGCCATGCCTATCGTGCCGGCGGGTTCTCGCCCAGCGGCACCACCGCCATGGTCAGGCGCGATACGCAGCTGGCCTTGCCTTCATCGCTGGTCAGGCGGATATCCCACACATGGGTGGTGCGCCCGATGTGAATCGGCTTGGCCACCGCCGTCACCCGCCCGCTGCGCAAACCGCGCAGGTGGTTGGCGTTGATTTCCAGGCCCACGCAGTAGAACTTGCTGGCGTCGATGCACAGGTAACTGGCCATGGAGCCCACGGTTTCCGCCAGCACCACCGACGCGCCGCCGTGCAGCAGGCCGTAGGGTTGATGGGTGCGGTGGTCGATCACCATGCTGGCGGTCAGGGACTCGTCGTCAGCGCTTTCAAAGCGAATATCCAGCACTTCACCAATGGTGTTTTTCTGGATCGCATTGAGTTGTTCGATATTGGGTTGGGTGCGCCACAGGCTCATTGATCAGTCCTTATTGGTGTTATGTCAGTGCTCAATCCTGCCACAGCACGGCCTCGGAGCGCTCGCTCCAGGCCTGAAACTGCGACCCGTAAACGGATTCGATCACGTTGCGCTTGATTTTCAAGGTCGGCGTGAGAAAGCCGTTTTCCACCGCCCAACTGTCTTTCACCACCACCAGTTGGCGCAAGCGTTCATGTTTATCCAGCACCTGGTTAACCTCTTCCAGCAAGCGCTCAAGACTCCCCTGCAACGCCTGGCGCCCTTGGCCTGTCGTATCTTGCAAGCCTCCTGCGGATAACACGCACAAGCCTATGGGCGCGCTCAAGCCATCGCCCACCACGCACACCTGTTCGATGCGCACATGCTCGGCCAAACGGTTTTCAATCGGCGCCGGGGCCACGTATTTGCCTTTGCTGGTCTTGAAGATCTCCTTGAGCCGCCCGGTCAGCCGCAAACGCCCATCGGCGCCCTGCTCGCCTTTGTCACCGGTGCGCAGGAAGCCGTCCGCGGTGATGGTCTCGGCGGTTTTTGCGGGGTCCTTGAAATAGCCGAGCATGGTCGCGCCGCTGCGCACCTGGACTTCACCGTCATCACCGATGCGCACTTCAACATCCGGGCATGGCGGGCCGATCCAGCCGAGTTTCTGTTGGCCGGGGCGGCATACGTGGGAATAGCCGCAGCTTTCGGTCATGCCATAGACCTCCAGCACATCCAAACCCAGCCTGCGGTACCAGAGCAACAGCGCTTCAGGCACCGGGGCTGCGCCGGAGATCGCTACACGCACTGCGTCCAGGCCCAGCCCGGCGAGAACCTTGTGCCCGACGCGCTTGCCAATAAAGGGCAGGCGCAGCAGGGTGTCGAGACGGCTTGCGGGCATTTTGCTGTAGACGCCCATCTGGAATTTGGTCCAGATGCGCGGTACGCCGAACAACGCTGTAGGCCGTGCCCGCTTGAGGTCGGTAAGAAAGGTGTCGAGGCTCTCGGCGAAAAATACCGTTTGCCCGGTGTAGATCGAGGCCATTTCCACAAACATGCGCTCGGCCACGTGGCACAGCGGCAGGTAGGAGAGCAGGCGATCGCCCTCCCCCAGGCCGAACAACTCAGTGCCGCGGATAGCCGCAAAGGCCAGGGCGCCGAAGCTGTGCATCACGCCCTTGGGCAGCCCGGTGGTGCCGGAGGTGTAGATGATGGTGGCCAGGTCGGACGCAGCCGGTGCGGGGTTGTCCTGGATGGGGGAGCAGGCTTGCAGGTCGGCCCAGGTGAAATCGAACTCACCGTCGGGGCACAGCGGCAGGCTGATGGTCGGCAGATCGGCCTTCACTCCGGCAGACATGGCCGGCCAGTCGTCCAGCTTGCCGATAAACGCCAGGGCGGCTTCGGAGTGCTCCAGTACGTGGGCCACGGAGTCGGCGGTGAGGTTGGGGTAGAGCGGCACCGAGACATGGCCGGCCATCCAGATGGCGAGGTCGGCGATGATCCAGTGGGCGCAGTTTTTCGAGATCAGGGCAATGTGGGAGCCCTGGGGCAGCTCACGGGCTCGCAACCAGTGGGCGGCGCAGCGGGCCTGGTGGCCGGCTTCGGCCCAAGTGAGGGTTTGCACCTCCCCGCCCTTGATGGGTTGCACCAGGAACCGTTGGCGCGGGTGTCGCGCTTCACGTTCAAAGAAGACCTGCAACGGCAAACGAAAAGCGACAGACATGGACGCGCTCCTGTGTGTTCCGATGGTAGCCAACCAAGCACTTGCTTGGGCGGACTATTTCATGGGAGCGCAGGGGGTGCAAGTTCTGAAGTTTCGGGGGTATATCCGTTGCTGCGGTCAGGGCTGATATGGGTTCCGCCCTTACGGCGGCTCACTTTTGAACAGCGCAAAAGTAAGCAAAACGCTCTTGCCCCACCACTCGGCACCTCGCCTAGGCTCGGTGTGCCCTCTCTCCGGCTTTGGAGCGTGGGCCGCCGCGATGGGCCATCCTTGGCCCAGCGCGGCTAACCCGGCGTCCTGCCGGGTTACCCACGCTCCAAAGCCTGCGTTCGGCCAGCGTGGTTTAACGGGGCGCCTAAGATCAAGATCAAAAGCAAGATCAAGAACACAGCGGCCTACAGGCCGGCTTGAGTGGTGTGAAGCAAAGGCAAAAGCAAAATCAAAATCTAAAGCGGGCACGGTCCAACTGTAGGAGCTGGCTTGCCTGCGATGGCATCGCCTCGGTGTACCTGAGAGACCGAGTTGTCTGCATCGCAGGCAAGCCAGCTCCCACAGAAAAGCAGCGCTGCATTAGTTTCAGATTTGGTTTTCGCTTTTGATCTGGCTTCTACCACTCAAGCCGGCCTGTAGGCCGCTGTGCTCTTGCTTTTGATCTTGATCTGACTGCCCCAATAAGCCCGAGGCCGAACGCAGGGATTGAGGAGCGGGTAAACCGGCAGGACGCCGGTTTAGCCGCGACGGGGCAGGGACGCCCCGTCGCGGCGGCCCGCGGAGCAATGCCGGAGTGAGGGAACACCGAGCCTAGGCGAGGTGCCGACAGGCGGGGCAGAG
>NZ_JARIXR010000046.1:0-33604 GCF_029269205.1 Pseudomonas sp. 1912-s
GGCGTGGTAAATCACCAGCTCATTTTTAGCAACATCGACGCCAATGATCGGCTTTGAGACAGGAACTGGCATTGCCATGGGACTTCCTCCGGGCTATGGTTTTGAGCACTTGAAGGGCTCACCCAGAGGCGCAGGCTTGTTCCTATCGTCGGTCATAGCCAGATGCATTCTTTATCGGCGCTTGGGTGAAAGGAGGAGGGGCGAAATCTCCCACGGTCTGTACTGCGCCAACAGTCAGAATCGGGCTTTGTCCCTCCTCCTCCCTTCAAGTCCTAGCATACAAGCGGGCTTGCTGTGGCGAGCGGGCTTGCCCCGCGTTGGGCTGCGAAGCAGCCCCATCAATCTGTGGTGAACCCGACGGGGGACAAGCCCCCTCACCACAGCAAGCCCGCTCCCACATTTAGATCTTTGTCGCTCAGAAGGTCCAGGACGGCTCGCGATCGGTCTGCACCCCATAACGCTCTATCGCCTCTTGGCAAACCTGCCGGTCCAGACTCCCCTGCTCCACCAACGCCGTCAGCGCCGCCAGCACGAGGTGATAGCGATCCACCTCAAAGAAATCCCGCAACGCCGCCCGGGTGTCACTACGGCCAAAACCATCCGTGCCCAGCACGGTATAAGCCGAATCCACGTATGACCCAATCATCTGCGGCACCGCCCGCACATAGTCAGAGACCGCCACCACCGGCGCGCCCTTGGGCAAGCACTCCGCCAGGTGGCTGCGCCGCGCCGGCTGCTGCGGATGCAGGCGATTCCAGCGTTCCACCTCGCGTGCGTCCCGGGCCAGTTCGCTGAAGCTGGTGACACTAAACACCTCAGCTTCAACCTTCCAATCGTCTGCCAGCAACTGCGCCGCCGCCTGGGCTTCACGCACCAGCGTGCCGGCACCGAGCAAGCGAACCTTGCCACCCACCTGCCCGCTCAACCGGTACAGGCCTTTGATGATCGCCGCGTCGACGCCTTCCGGCAGGCTCGGCTGCGGGTAGTTTTCGTTCATCAGGGTCACGTAGTAGAACTCGTCGACGTCGTGCTCCAGCATCTGGCGCATGCCATGGTCGAGGATGACCGCAAACTCGCCGGCGAACGCCGGGTCGTAGGCGCGGCAGTTGGGTACGGTGGCGGCCATCAGGTGGCTGCTGCCGTCCTGGTGCTGCAAGCCTTCGCCACCGAGGGTGGTGCGCCCGGCCGTGGCGCCCAGCAGGAAGCCACGGGCGCGCTGGTCGGCAGCGGCCCAGATCAGGTCGCCGACGCGCTGGAAACCGAACATCGAGTAGTAGATGTAGAACGGCAGCATCCGCAGGCCATGCACCGAATAACTGGTGGCCGCCGCCACCCAGGAGCTGATGGCGCTGGCTTCGCTGATGCCTTCTTCCAGGATCTGCCCGTCGGTGGCCTCGCGGTAGCTGAGGATCGAACCAATGTCTTCCGGCTCGTAGCGCTGGCCCACGCTGGAATAGATACCGATCTGCTTGAACAGGTTGGCCATGCCAAACGTGCGCGCCTCGTCGGCGACGATGGGCACGATGCGTGGGCCGAGGGCCTTGTCCTTGAGCAGATTGGTGAGCATGCGCACAAAGGCCATGGTGGTGGACATTTCCTTGCCGTCCGCCTGGGTGGCAAACGCACCGTAGCCCGACACCGGCGGTACGCTGACGGCGGGCGCCTGCTGGCCACGGCTCGGGACATACCCGCCGAGGTCGGCGCGGCGCTGGTGCAGGTAACACATTTCGAGGCTGTCTGGCGCCGGTTTGTAGAAACTCAGGGACTCGGTCTGCTCATCCGTCAGCGGCAACTGGAAGCGATTGCGGAAGGCGATCAAAGCCTCGCGGTCGAGCTTCTTCTGCTGGTGAGTGGTCATCTTGCCCTGCCCGGCCTCGCCCATGCCAAAACCCTTTTTGGTCTGGGCCAGGATCACCGTCGGCTTGCCGCTGACCCGGCGTGCAGCGTGATAGGCCGCATGGATCTTGACCATGTCATGGCCGCCGCGCTTGAGGCGGTCGATCTGCCCATCGCTCATGCCTTCGACCAACTTGGACAGCGCCTCGCTTTGGCCGAAGAAATGTTCACGGTTATAGGCACCGTCCTTGGCGGCGAAGGTCTGGAATTGGCCGTCCACCGTCTGCGACAGGGTGCGGGCCAGTTCGCCGTCGGTATCCTTGGCCAGCAAGGCGTCCCAGTCCGAACCCCACACCAGCTTGATCACGTTCCAGCCGACGCCGGCGAACAAGGCTTCCAGCTCGTCGATGATGCGCCCGTTGCCGCGCACCGGGCCGTCGAGGCGTTGCAGGTTGCAGTTGACCAGCCAGGTCAGGTTGTCCAGGCCTTCGCGGGCGGCCAGGGTCAGGGCCGACATGCTTTCCGGCTCGTCCATCTCGCCGTCGCCGAACACGCCCCAGACGTGGCGGTCCGTGGTGTCCTGCAAGCCACGGTGCTGCAAGTAGCGCATGAACCGCGCCTGGAAAATCGAGCTGATGGGGCCAATGCCCATGGAGCCGGTGGGAAATTGCCAGAAATCCGGCATCAACCACGGGTGCGGATAGCTGGAGAGGCCCCGGGCGCCCGCCTTGCCGGCGCCGATTTCCTGGCGATAGTGGGCCAGGTCGGCCTCGCTCAGACGGCCCTCAAGGAAGGCTCGGGCATAGATGCCGGGGGCGGAGTGTGGCTGGTAGAACACCAGGTCGCCGCCAAAACTGTCGCTGCGGGCGCGGAAAAAGTGGTTGAAGCCCACTTCAAACAAATCCGCTGCGCTGGCGTAGCTGGCGATATGCCCTCCCAGTTCGCCGTAGGCCTGGTTGGCGCGCACCACCATGGCCAGGGCGTTCCAGCGCACCACTGAAGCCAGGCGTTCTTCGGTGGCCAGGTCGCCGGGAAACGGCGGTTGCTGGTCCACGGCGATGCTATTGATGTAAGGCGTGCCATGCCGGGGCTTCCAGGCGATGTGCGGCGCGCCGCCGGCGTCCGCCAGCATGTCGAGGATCTCCCGGGCCCGCGCCGCGCCGGCGTTGGCCACCAGGGAGGCCAGGGCATCGCGCCATTCGGCCAGTTCTTCCTGATCCATCGCTGTCTGACTCACTGCACTCGCGAAACCGTTCATGGGCACCTCCGGGCTTTTTTCCAGTTTATGTCGGTGTCAGGGGATTTTTTGACTGTTGTAAGCGGCCGCACGCGCTGTTTTGAGCACAAATCACTGCCAATCGACAGATTCAGAGCACGTTGTGCTTCAACTCCCGGAGAGCCCGCAATTGTGTTTAAAATGCCGCCCGCTCAATGACCGACGTTGCCCGATGACCCCAGACGCACTCGCTACCCTGCACGCCCATTTGCTGACCGCCCTGCACACCGTTCCCACGGAGACCCGGCGCCTGTTTCACGGGCGTGGCCGCTGCTGGCCTGGCCTGGAACAGCTGACGGTGGACTGGCTGCAAGGTGTGGTGCTGGTCTCGCTGTTCAAGGAACCCGAAGCTTCGGGACTTGAGGCGTTAAAACAGATGCTGGTGCAGTTCGATTGGTCGTCATATGGCGCCCATACCGTGGCGCTGCAACACCGCTACCTGCCGCAAAGCACCACCGAATGGCTGTTGGGCGAGGCGGTCGACGAACTGACCATCACCGAAGGCGGCCTGCGCTACCTGATCGACCTGGGCAAAAAGCAGAACAGCGGGCTGTTCCTCGATATGCGCTACGGCCGCAACTGGGTACGCGAACAGGCTCAAGGCCAGCGCGTACTGAACCTGTTTGCCTACACCTGCGGGTTCTCCGTCGCCGCCATCGAAGGCGGCGCCGAGCACGTGGTGAACCTGGACATGGCCCGGGGTGCCTTGAGCCGTGGCCGCGACAATCACCGCCTGAATGGCCATGACCTGAGCCAGGTGACCTTCCTCGGCCACGACCTGTTCAAGTCCTGGGCCAAAGTCACCCATAGCGGCCCGTATGACCTGGTGATCATCGACCCGCCTTCCTTCCAGAAAGGCAGCTTCCTGCTGACCAAGGACTACCAGCGAGTGCTGCGCCGCCTGCCGGATCTGCTCACGGCACAGGGCACGGTGCTGGCGTGCATGAATGACCCGGCCTTCGGCGAAGACTTCCTGATCGACGGCGTAACCCGCGAAGCGCCTGGCCTGCGCTTTGACCGGCGGCTGGAAAACCCGCCGGAATTTCCCGATATTGATCCTCAAAGCGGATTAAAGGCTCTGGTGTTCCGTCAAGGCTGATGCCGAAACGTCTTACGCTTGCTACGCTTAACCTACGCCGGGTGGTGAACCTTATCCCACCCTTCCCGGTCGATACTTGCACACTCTGGCCAGATTCGACGGTGTTACCCCGTCGGCTGCCCTGTTTCACCATTTGGAGAACGCCCCTGTGATATCGACCCTGCATGTAGCCCGTCTCAAGGCCTGGGGCGCCCATGGTTTTACCGCCACCGGCGTGGTGCTGGCCTTCCTGGCCACTCTGGCACTGCTGGAAAACTCACCCAAGGCCTGCCTGCTGTGGCTGGGCCTGGCGCTGGTGGTGGATGGTGTCGACGGCTCACTGGCGCGACGGGTGAATGTCAGCACGGTATTGCCAAGCTTTGACGGTTCGGTGCTGGACCTGGTGATCGATTACCTCACCTACGTGTTCATTCCGGCACTGTTCATCTATCGCTATATCGATCTGCCGGACTTTACCCACCTGTTTACGGTGTCGGTGATTCTGGTGTCCTCGCTGTTCTGTTTCTGCAACGTGAACATGAAGAGCAAGGACAACTACTTCGTCGGCTTCCCCGCCGCGTGGAACGTGGTGGCGCTGTGCGTCTATATTATCCAGCCGGAAGCCTGGGTCACCTTGCTCACTGTGATCGGCCTGGCGTTGCTGACCGTGACGCCGATGAAGTTCCTGCACCCGTTCCGGGTGAAGCGTTTCATGCCGATCAATATCGCCGTAACCACCATCTGGTTGCTGTGCAGCTTTTTGATGGTGGTGGATTACCCGAATACCAACCCGTGGACATTTGGGTTGTGGTCGCTGATGTCGGCGTACTTTCTGGGAATATGCATCTGGCGTACGGTCCTGGAGTGGGTCGGGACACACAAATAATCAAGCAAACCCGCTCCTACATTTGGATCGCCTCGACCCAGGGTTATGGGTAAGATACCGGCCTTTCGCGCAGCCCTTTCTGCGCCTTGCCGACTAAGTCTTGCCCATGCCCTTCGAACTCAGCGTTGACCTCACCACCCTGGCGATCCTCGCCGTTGTTGCCTTCATCGCCGGTTTCATCGACGCCATCGCCGGCGGTGGCGGCCTGCTGACCACGCCTGCCCTGCTGACCGCCGGCATGCCGCCGCACCTGGTGCTGGGCACCAACAAACTCAGTTCCACCTTCGGCTCGGCCACCGCCAGCTTTACCTTCTATCGCCGCAAGCTGTTTCATCCACGCCAGTGGGTGCATGCCATCGTCGGCACGCTGATCGGCGCACTCACCGGCGCAGTCGTCGCCCATTACCTGCCCGCCGAAACCCTGAACAAGATGCTCCCGGTGATTGTGTTCGGCTGCGGTTTGTATTTGCTGTTCGGCGGCACGCCCAAGGCGGCGCTGGATAACGACGCGCCGATCAAGAAGAAATGGCAGTCCACCCAGGGCTTTGGCCTGGGTTTCTACGACGGCGTGGCCGGCCCGGGCACCGGGGCGTTCTGGACCGTGAGTACCATGCTGCTGCACCCCATCGACCTGGTAAAAGCCAGCGGTGTGGCGCGCAGCATGAACTTCGTCAGCAACGCGGCGGCGCTGACGGTGTTCATCTTCAATGGTTCAGTGGACTGGATTGTCGGCCTGTGCATGGGCGTTTCGGTGATGTGCGGTGCATTCTTTGGCGCACGCAGCGCAATCAGCGGCGGCGCCAAGTTCATTCGCCCGGTGTTCATCACCGTGGTGCTCGGCCTGACGGTGCGCCTAGCCTGGCAGCACTGGTTCAGCGTGGCCTAAACGACGGGCCAGGTAGAGGTCGATCAGGTAGCGTGCAATCGAGCGGGACGCCGGCAACGGCGGCAGCTCATGGATGTTGAACCACTGCGCGTCTTCGATCTCGTCGGCCTGGGGCACAATATCGCCACCGGCATACTCGGCGTGAAAGCCCAGCATCATCGAGTGCGGGAACGGCCAGCACTGGCTGCCCATGTACTGGATGTTCTTGACCTCCACCTGCACTTCTTCACGCACCTCGCGAATCAGGCAGTCTTCGGCCGACTCACCCGGCTCGGCAAACCCTGCCAGGGTACTGTAGACCCCCGTGACAAAGCGCGGCGAACGGGCCAGCAGGATCTCGTCGCCACGGGTCACCAGCACGATCATGCTCGGCGAGATACGCGGGTAGCTGCGCAGGTCACAGGCCTGGCAGAACATCGCCCGCTCCCGTGGTACCTGCACCATCGCCTGGCCGCAACTGCCGCAAAACCTGTGTTCCCGGGCCCAGGTGCCGATTTGCGCGGCATAGCCCAGCACTTTGTACAGGGTGTGGTCGCCTTGCAGCATGAACGCCCGCAGGCCCTGCCAGCCACAGCCCGGCACATCGGCGGGGCTGTTGAGTTCCAGCAGGTACACCGGTTCGCCGTCCAGATGGCCGATGCCATGCTCGGCAAACACCGACAGGTCCTGGCGCTTGAGCCATTCCCGGGGGAACAGCGGGCCGTTCTGGTCGTGCAAAAAGCCTTCGCGGCTGCGGGCCACGGCCCAGCCGCCCGGGGCGTCGTTGTCCAGCAGCGTTGTGGTAATCCAGCCTGGGGTCATGTTCAGTCAATCCACGAATTCGGGTTTCTGCTTGCTCATATGGGCCGCGATGGCCACGCGCAGGTCGTTGGATTGCAACATAGCTGAGTTCCAGGTGGCAACGTATTCCAGACCATCATTGATGCTGTGGTCACGCATGTAGCTGATCATCGCCTTGGTACCGGTGACCGCGATCGGGGATTTGGCGGCGATTTCCCGAGCGATCTCCATCACGCCGGCCAGCAGGCTCTCGTGATCGCTGTACACCCGATTCACCAGGCCGATGCTGCGCGCCTCTTCTGCGCCGAACTGGCGGCCGGTGTAGGCCAGCTCACGGAGCATGCCGTCGCCGACGATGCGCGGCAGGCGTTGCAGGGTGCCGACGTCGGCGGCCATGCCGATGTCGATTTCCTTGATGGAGAATTGCGCATCTTCGGCGGCATAACGCATGTCACAGGCGCTGATCAGGTCGATGGCACCGCCGATGCAGTAACCGTGGATCGCCGCGAGTACCGGCTTGCGGCAGTTGTCGACGGCGTTGAACGAGGCTTGCAGTTCGAGGATCTTGCGCCGCAGCAGGCGCGCGTTGCGGCCTACGTCCTTGCCGAATTCATTGGCCACCGAAGCCAGCATCATCAGGTCGATGCCGGAAGAAAAATGCTTGCCGGCACCGCTGATGACCACCGCACGCACGGCGTCGGTGTCTTCGACCCACTGGAAGATGTCGATGATCTCGGTCCAGAACGCCGCGTTCATGGCGTTGATCTTTTCCGGGCGGTTGAGCTGCACATGGGCGACGTTGCCGCTGAGTTCGACGACAAAGGCTTGGTATTCGGACATGGCAGTGATCCTTGACTGGCAGCTGGGATAAGGGCCGAACTATAACAAGGGTGTGTGACGGCGGGTAAGGCTGTGCATCGGCCAAAAACGGGACTGAAGAACAGTGAAGATCAAATGTGGGAGCTGGCTTGCCTGCGATGGCGGTGTATCAGTCAACAAAGATGCAGGCTGACCCACCGCTATCGCAGGCAAGCCAGCTCCCACAATGGTTTTGTGGTGTTCTTCAGCTCGGCAGCCACAGCCGGAACCGTGCGCCGCCCAATGGCGAGCCCTGGGCCGTCAATGTTCCGCCCTGTGCTTCCAGCGCCCGGCGGCTGATGGCCAGTCCCAGGCCAAAACCGCCGGTGGCCCGGTCACGGCTGCGATCCAGCCGGTAGAACGGCTCGAAAATCCGCTCCCGCTGGTCAACCGGAATGCCGATGCCGTCATCGTCCACCCAAATCTCGCAGCCCTTGGGGCACACCTTCACCCCCACCTGAATTCGTCGCTCGCAATACCGCATGGCGTTGCGCAGCAGGTTTTGCAAAGCCCGGGCGGTCAGGCGCGGGTCCAGGGTGAAACGCTCCACGGCGCAGTCGAGCACCACATCCATGACGATATCGGGGTTTTCCAGTTCATCGTCGACGCTGCCGAGGATGCTGTCGATAAACTCATCCAGCACCACTTCCACCCGCTCCGGCGTCTGCGCCGGGTTTTGCAAGCGGCTGTAGGACAGCAGCTCCAGCACCAGTTCATCCAGTTCACGAATGTGTGCCACCAGGCCTTGCAGGCGTTCGCGGCTGGCGGCCGGCAGGTCGTCGGAGAGCGCCAGGGCCAGGCCGAAATCCAGGCGCGTGAGTGGCGTGCGCAGTTCATGGGAGACCGCGTTGAGCAAGTCCCGTTGCTGGTTGAGCAACTGTTCGATGTCATTGGCCATGGTGTCGAACACCGCTGCCAGGCTGCCGATGTTGGAGCTGGAGGGAATCTTCGTGCGGGCCGCAAGGTTGCCCTGGCCGAGTTGCGCCGCCGTGCTTTTCAGGCGTTCCAGGTCGCGCCAGTGGGGCCGCAGCCAGAACAGCAGGCACGCCAGCAGCGCCGCGCCGATCAGCACGTTCATGCTCCAGTACAGCAGGTTCATGTCCAGCGGGTCCGGCGGTACCGAGACCTTGACCACCAACTGGTCGTCCAGGGGCGAGCTGACGTCGTCCGCCCAGCCCCACTCGCCCAGGCGAATCACCATCTGGTCTTTTTCCAGCAGGCGCTGTTCTTCCGGGGTGTAGCTGGCGTCCTGGATGCGCAGCAGTTGCACCTTGAGCGGCGCGAAATCCGCCGCCAGGCGCACGGTGACGTTGGCCCACTGCTCCATCGGCACCCGTTGGTACTCCTTGACGATCAGGCTCTGCATGCCTCGGGACTGCTCGATGTTGTAGCTCATGTAACGGTGTTCAAACAGCTGGATCACCGCCCGCGGCACCAGGTAGATCGCGGCGGCGAAGGTGACGATGGTGATCAGGTACAGGCGAATCAGGACGCGAAACATGGCTCAGCATTCCCACTCGGAACGGCTGAACAGGTAGCCCTTGCCCCACACGGTCTTGATCTTGCGCGCTTCACCGGCGTGGTCGTCGAACTTGCGCCGCAGCTTGGAAATCGCCACGTCCACCGAGCGGTCGGTACCGTTGAATTCGATGCCCCGCAGGCGTTGCAGGATCTGGTCGCGGCTGAGCACTTCGCCGGCATGCCGGGCCAGCACCACCAGCAGGTTGTATTCACCGCTGGACAGCTCCACCGCCTGGTCGCGCCAGGTCACGGTGCGCTCCGACAGGTCGATGCACAGGTTGCCCATCAGGATCTGGTCGTTGGCCACCTGGGGTTCGGTGAGGCTGCTGCGCCGTAGCAAGGTGCGCACGCGGGCCAGCAATACCCGGGGCTCACAGGGTTTGGTGACGTAATCGTCGGCGCCCATTTCCAGCCCCAGCACCTGGTCGTGGCTGTCGTCGCGAGCGGTGAGCATCAGGATCGGCAGCGTGGCCGAATCGGCCCGCAGCAACCGGCAGACTTGCAGGCCGTCGAGGCCCGGCAGCATCAGGTCGAGGATGACCAGGTCCGGCGGGTTGAGTCGCGCGCGCTCACGCACGTGGTCGCCTCGGCTGAGCACACTGACGTGATAGCCGTTGCGTTCCAGATAACTGGCGATCAATTCGGAGAGCGCTGCGTCGTCTTCCACCAGGAGAATGTTGGGCATGGTATTTCCAAATAATACAATTTCTAAGTCGTACACAAATCCAATGTGGGAGCGGGCTTGCTCGCGAATGCGGTGTGTCAGCCACCAGATGTATCAACTGAAACAGCGCATTCGCGAGCAAGCCCGCTCCCACATTTGATCTTCGGTGTCTGGAAGATCGTGTAAGGTTCGGCGGTTATGAAGGATATACGCCCCCGCGCATCTGTGGGCCGCACCTTACATTTCTTCACACACCACCTACAGAGCTTCACAGCACTCTGGCGGGGGCGCCCGTAGGATGCGCCAGTCAATATTGGGATATGAGCATGTCGAAGAATCTGTTTGCGCCGTTTTGCCTGTTGGCCCTGACACTGGCGCTGAGCGCGTGTGGCAAGTCCGCGGACGAAGCCGCCGAGGCACCCTTGGCCAAGGTGCGGATCGAAACCCTGGAAGCCAAGCCCCTGTCCATCACCAGCGAGCTGAGCGGGCGGATTGCCGCGCCGCGCATCGCCGAAGTACGCGCCCGGGTGGCCGGCGTGGTGTTACAGCGGGTGTTCAAGGAAGGTCACGACGTGAAACAGGGCGATGTGCTGTTCCGGATTGACCCGGCGCCATTCAAGGCCGACCTCGACAGCGCCCAGGCCAGCCTGCGCAAAGCCGAGGCCAATGCGTTCCAGGCGCGCCTGCAGGAGCAGCGCTACAGCCAATTGGTGGAAGGCAACGCCATCAGCGGCCAGGAATACGACAATGCCCGCGCCGCCGCCCGGCAAACCGCCGCCGACGTGGCCGCCAACCAGGCCGCGGTGCAGCGCGCCAAATTGAACCTGGGTTATGCCACCGTCACCGCGCCGATTTCCGGGCGCATCGGCCGCGCGCTGGTGACCGAAGGCGCACTGGTGGGGCAGAACGAAGCCACGCCGATGGCGCTGATCCAGCAACTGGACCCGATCCACGCCGACCTGACCCAATCCACCCGCGAGCTGAATGACCTGCGCCGGGCCTTCCGCGCCGGGCACTTGAAGCAGGTCGGCCAGGACCAGGCCAAGGCCACGCTGATTCAGGATGACGGCAGCCTGTACCCGTTGCCGGGCAAGTTGCTGTTCGCCGAGATCAGCGTCGACCCGGGCACCGGGCAGATCATCTTGCGCAGCGAGTTCCCCAACCCGGACCTCGACCTGCTGCCCGGCAGCTTTATTCGTGTACGCCTGGAGCAAGCCGTCGACCAGCAAGGCATCAGCGTGCCGCAACGGGCGATCACCCGCGACAGCGCCGGGATTCCCATGGTGTTGCTGCTGGACGCCGAGCAAACCGTGAGCCAGCAACCGGTGGAATTGGGTTCGGTGGTGAATGACCGCTGGGTCGTGACCCGCGGCCTCAAGGCCGGTGACCGTATCGTCGTCGAAGGCCTGCAACACGCCCGCCCGGGCGAGAAAGTCCAGGTTGACGACAGCACCGCGCCTCTCGCCCAGGCATCCGGCCAGTAACAAAGGGATAGTTCACAATGCCGCAGTTCTTTATTGACCGCCCGATATTCGCCTGGGTGGTCGCCCTGTTTATCCTGCTGGCTGGCGCCCTCGCCATCCCGCAGTTGCCCGTGGCGCAATACCCCAACGTCGCGCCGCCGAAAGTCGAGATCTACGCGGTGTACCCGGGCGCCTCGGCGCAGACCCTGGACGAAAGTGTGGTCAGCCTGATCGAGCAGGAGCTTAACGGCGCCGATCACTTGCTGTATTTCGAGTCCCAGAGCAGCCTCGGTTCGGCCACCATTACTGCAACCTTCCAGCCGGGCACCGACCCGGAGATGGCCCAGGTGGACGTGCAAAACCGTCTCAAGGCGGTGGAGCCGCGCCTGCCTCAGGCGGTGACCCAGCAAGGCCTGCAGGTGGAGAAAGTCTCCGCCGGTTTCCTGCTGCTGGTAACCCTGACCTCCAGCGACGGCAAGCTGGATGACGTGGCGCTCAGCGATTACCTGGCGCGCAACGTGATGAACGAACTCAAGCGCCTGGACGGTGTGGGCAAGGCCCAGCTGTACGGCGCCGAGCGTGCGATGCGGATCTGGATCGACCCGCAGAAGCTGATCGGTTTCAACCTGACCCCGGCCGACGTCAATGCCGCCATCTCCGCGCAGAACGCCCAGGTGTCGGCAGGCAGCATCGGTGATTTGCCGGGCACCAAGACCCAGGAAATCACCGCGTCGATTCTGGTGAAAGGCCAGCTCTCGACGCCGGCCGAATTTGCCGACATCGTACTCAAGGCCAATCCGGACGGTTCTACCGTGCGCGTCGGAGACGTGGCGCGGGTGGAAATCGGCAGCCAGGAATACCAGTTCTCCACCCGCCTGAACGGCAAGCCCTCCACCGCCGTCAGCGTGCAGCTGTCACCCGGCGCCAACGCCTTGAGCACCGCGACCCTGGTGCGGGCGAAGATGGACGAACTGGCGCGCTACTTCCCGGCCAACGTCGAATACAAGATCCCATACGACACTTCGCCGTTCGTGAAGGTCTCGATCACCAAGGTGGTGTACACCCTGGGCGAGGCGATGCTGCTGGTGTTTGCGGTGATGTTCCTGTTCCTGCAAAACATCCGCTACACGCTGATCCCGACGCTGGTGGTGCCGATCGCGTTGATGGGCACCTTCGCCACCATGCTGTTGCTGGGCTTCTCGATCAACGTGCTGACCATGTTCGGCATGGTGTTGGCCATCGGCATCCTGGTGGACGATGCGATTGTGGTGGTGGAGAACGTCGAGCGGATCATGGTCACCGAGGGCCTGTCGCCCAAGGAAGCCACGCGCAAAGCCATGGGCCAGATCACCGGGGCGATTGTCGGCATCACGCTGGTGCTGGTGGCGGTGTTCCTGCCGATGGCGTTCATGCCGGGTTCGGTGGGTGTGATCTACCAGCAGTTCTCGCTGTCGATGGCCACCTCGATCCTGTTCTCGGCATTCCTCGCCCTGACCTTGACTCCGGCGCTGTGCGCCACCTTGCTCAAGCCGATTGCCAAGGGCGAGCACCATGAGAAAGGCGGGTTCTTCGGCTGGTTCAACCGGCGCTTCGAGCAGTTCACCGACCGCTATGAAGGCTGGGTGGCGTATGCCCTCAAGCGCAGCGGCCGCTACCTGCTGATCTACCTGGTGCTGGTGGTCGGCCTGGGGGTGTTGTTCAGCCGCCTGCCCTCCTCGTTCCTGCCGGTGGAAGACCAGGGTTACACCATCACCGATATTCAGTTGCCACCGGGGGCAAGCAAAAACCGCACGGTCAAGGTGGCCGAGCAGATCGAAGCGCACAACGCCGGCGAACCCGGTGTGGGCGATACCACGATGATCATGGGCTTCAGCTTTTCCGGCTCCGGGCAGAACGCCGCACTGGCGTTTACCACGCTCAAGGATTGGTCGGAACGCAGCAGCCAGGATTCCGCCGCCGCGATTGCAGACCGGGCCAACGCGGCCTTCAGCGAGCTGAAGGACGCAATTGCCTATGCGATCCTGCCGCCGCCGGTGGATGGCCTGGGCACCTCCAGCGGTTTCGAGTTCCGCCTGCAAGACCGTGGCGGCGTCGGCCATGCCGCGCTGATGGAAGCCCGTACCGAACTGCTGGCCGCCGCCGAGAAAAGCCCGATCCTGGCCAACGTGCGTGAAAGCGCCCTGGCCGAGGCGCCTCAGGTGCAACTGGAAGTGGATCGCAAGCAAGCCAACGCCCTGGGGATTTCCTTTGCCGACATCGGCAATGTGCTGTCCTCGGCCATCGGGTCGGCCTATATCAATGACTTCCCCAACCAGGGCCGCATGCAGCGGGTGGTGATGCAGGCCGAAGGCGATCAACGCAGCCAGGTGGCCGACCTGATGAAGATCCATGTGCGCAACAACGCCGGGAAGATGGTGCCGCTGTCGGCCTTCGTTGAAGCGCGCTGGATCCAGGGCCCGGCCCAGTTGACCCGCTACAACGGTTACCCGGCCATCGCGATTTCCGGTGAGTCGGCGCCCGGCCACAGCACCGGCGAGGCGATGGAGGAGATCCAGCGGCTGGTCAGCCAACTGCCCGCCGGACTGGGCCAGGAGTGGACAGGCCTGTCGTTGCAGGAGCGTTTGTCCGGTTCCCAGGCGCCGCTGTTGCTCGGCTTGTCGCTGTTGATCGTGTTCCTGTGCCTGGCGGCGCTGTACGAGAGCTGGTCGATTCCAACCTCGGTGTTGCTGGTGGTGCCGCTTGGCGTACTCGGTGCGGTATTGGCCGTGAGTTTGCGCGGGATGCCCAACGACGTGTTCTTCAAGGTCGGCCTGATTACGATTATTGGCCTGTCGGCGAAGAACGCGATCCTGATCATCGAGTTTGCCAAGGACCTGTATGACCAGGGCGAAGACTTGGTCGATGCCACGTTGAAAGCCGCCCGCCTGCGCCTGCGGCCGATCATCATGACGTCCCTGGCGTTTATCCTCGGCGTGGTGCCGTTGGCGATTGCCACGGGTGCCAGTTCCGCCAGCCAGCAGGCCATCGGTACCGGGGTGATCGGCGGGATGATTACCGCGACGCTGGCGGTGGTGTTTGTGCCGGTGTTCTTCGTGGTGGTGATGAAGCTGGTGAAGAAGCGCCACAAAGACAGCTGAACAAAGGACTCAGGTGGGCTAAGGTAATGCAAACCCTGGCCCATCGAGCTCCCATGCCCTTCCTCGCCCGCACCCACCCTCGCCTGTCCTGCGCCGCCGTATTGGGCCTGGCAGTGGGCCTCCTGGCTCCGGCCGATACACTCATCAGCAAAATCCTTATCGGCTGGAATGCCGGGGTCTGGACCTACCTGGTGCTGATGCTGTGGCTCACCAGCCGTTCCCGCGCCGACGACGTAAAGCGTATCGCCGAGATCGAGGACGAGAACGCCAGCCTGGTGCTGTTCATGGTGTGCATCGCGGCGATTGCCAGCCTGGCGACCATTACCTTTGAACTGGTGGGCAGCAAGGACCTGAGCAGTACCGAGCGCCTGTTGCACTACGGGTTTACCGGCCTGACGGTGATCGGTTCATGGTTGCTGATCGGGGTAATTTTCAGCGTGCATTACGCGCGCCTGTATTACACCTGGGACGGCCCCGAGCCGGCGCTGCGCTTTGCCGAGGATCTGCGCACACCCAATTACTGGGACTTTCTGTACTTCTCGTTCACCATCGGTGTGGCGGTACAAACGGCGGATGTTGGGGTTGCCACGCGCGGCCTGCGCAAGGTCGTGCTGGGGCAATCGTTGATCGGCTTCCTGTTCAACACCGCGATCCTGGGGTTTTCGATCAACATTGCCGCCGGGCTGTTCGGTTGAGGCTGCACAAACCTTCTAGACGCCACCCGGCGCTGCGGCGCTAACTGGCGATAACCTATTCGTTATCGGTGCGTTATGACCGCCCACAACTGGATCGACCTGGCTCAAGACGCCGACACCGGCATCGAGACCCTGCGTGCGCATTTCGAGGGCCACGCCTACGACCCGCACTGGCACGACAGTTTCCTGGTGGGCGTTACCGAGCAAGGCGTGCAGCAATTCAACTGTCGCCGGGCCCGCCATCACAGCACACCGGGACAAGTGTTTTTGCTGGAACCGGGGGAAATCCATGACGGCAACGCCCCCACGCCCGAGGGTTTCACCTACCGTATGCTGTACCTCGACCCGCATTGGCTGGAGCGGGAAGTGTCGGCCGTGTTCGAGGAAGCGCCCGCCAACAGTCATCTGAGCTTTACCACCACACTGACCAGTGACCCGCGCCTGGCGCTCGCCACCCACCAGGCTTTTCAAAGCCTGCACGCGGGCGAGTTACGCATCGTGCGCCAAAGCGCCCTCGACCAGTTGCTGGAACGCTTGACCGGGCAATTGCAGTGGCGCCAACGCTATCGCGAAGACCCACGCTTGCCGCTGGTAGCCCACAAGGCCCGGGAATACCTGCATGCCCATCTGCAACAGGATGTCGGGATGGACGAGTTGGCCCTGGCGACCGGTGTTGATCGCTTCCGCCTGACCCGCGCCTTCAAAAGCGCGTTCGGATTGCCGCCTCACGCTTACCTGGTGCAACTGCGCCTGGCCCGCGCCCGGCATTTACTGGCCCGGGGCGCCCAACCCGCCGACGTCGCAACAGACCTGGGCTTTGCCGATCAAAGTCATTTGGGCCGCTGGTTCGTGCGGGCCTATGGCCTCACACCCGCTGCCTACCGCAAGCGCTGCTCAAATCTTCCAGACAGGTAACGGCCAGGCTTGTGAAGATCGACTTCATTGATCTGCTGATTGGAGTCGCGTTGCCATGTTCCCTACCCTGCTGCCTTTTCTGTTGTTCGCCTTCGTCGCCTCCATCACCCCCGGCCCCACCAATATCCTGGTGCTGAGCAACAGCGCCCGCCATGGTTTCAAAGCGGCCTTGCCCATCGTGCTGGGCGCCTGTGCCGGCGCGGCGGGGATTGTATTAGTGGTGGGCTCGGGGTTCGGCCAGTCCCTCGCACAGCTGCCGAAGGTGCAAACCGCCCTGCAATGGACCGGCGTGGCCTGGCTGAGCTATTTGTCGTGGCAGATATTCAGCGCCCCCGCGATGGCGATCACCCCGGACGCGACACAAAAACCCATGGGCCTGGTGGGTGGCGCAAGCCTGCAACTGGTGAACCCCAAAACCTGGATGATGGCGCTGGCGGTCATCAGTGTGTTCGCGGGTGCTGGCGACGAGCGGCAAGCTCACGTGCTGTACCTGTCCCTGGCGTTCTTTTTGATTTCCCTGCCCTGCCTGGGCGCCTGGGCCTTGCTGGGTGCCGGGTCAACCCGACTGTTTCGTTCCGCCAGGGCCATGCAGCGGTTCAACCGCTGCATGGCGGTGTTGCTACTGGGGTCGACGTGGTTGAGCGTCATTGTGTAAGGGCGATGGACCTACGACGCTTAGCATCAAAGGGAGTTAAAAAACAGTTCTTAGACTGTCATTTATGCCAGTAGACAGCACGCGGGAACGGCGTCTAATAACCCCAAGTCTTTCAACATTGCGGTGGGTCAGTCACTCGCAGAAGACAGGCTTTGTAAACTGTTACTTTTGACAGTTTACAGGCCGGGCAACCTTGCTATTTCATAGCCTGACCAGAATGACTTGCACCCTGGTTTTCGCACAATCATCGACGATGGAGAAGCGATCATGTCAGCACAAGCGCAACAGTTAACCCCCGCCCAACAAAAACGGCTGCAGCCCAGGGCGCTTACCGCCGAAGGCCTCTACACGGTGAGTGTCAATTCGGTTTTTCTGTACCCCCAGACCAAGACGGTAGTACGCGACTTCGACCAAGGCATATACGTCATCAACGGCCGTCACGCGGACAACTCGGTCACGATCAAGGAGTTTTATGTCCAAGTCCCTGATGATATCGAAGTGGATAAAATCATACGGCTGGAAGACTCCGAGTTCACAAAAGTCAGGGTCTGGTATTCCGTAAAGTCTCCCACGGAGCATTACGCAGTGCGTTGCATCCAGGGAGAATTGGTTATCCTGGGTCTGGTGGAGGGCATTATTAAAATCAAGGGGCAGGTTATTGGAGAGACCGAGACAGATCCCCATGGCAACCCGCATTCGTTAGCAATCATCTTTGACCTTTTAAGCTGACCCCAAGCAAACGCAAAAAAGCCCGTATCTTTCGATACGGGCTTTTTTATCTGCGACGACTTACCAGGAGTAACGAACGCCTACGTTGGCACCCCAAGGCTGGTCAATTTTCTGACCACTGCTGTGTTCAAAGTCCGCATGCAACTGCAGGTTCTGCGACAGTTTCACCGCAACACCGGCCCCAAACTCGTTACGCGAACCGGACAAGTCATTGTTGAACACGTTGTTGTTCACGGCGACTTTGTTGTTGTTGGCAAACTCATGCACCCTGGCTGCGCGCAGGTACGGCTGAACAACACTGCCGCTGTCGAGCTGGATATTGCGCCCAACGGTAGCACCGGCTTTGGCCAGGATCGAACGGGTTTTTTCACCCTTCGCTTGCAGCCCATTATCCAGGCTGTAATTGGCCCCCTGAATGACCACCGTCGACAGTTGAGCGTAAGGCTCAACAAAGAAGTCGTCGTCCAGTTTGATGTTACGCCCGAACTCTGCCGACAGACCGCCACCGGTGTTGGCGTACTTGCCCTTGGAGCCGGTGCCGTCACTCAAGCCAACCTTGGACTCGTTGTGGAAACGGTTGAGCTTGGCCACCGCATCAAAATACAGGCCACTCTCCTCGTCCAGCCAGGTTGCATAACCGCCTACGTAGTAGCTCTTGACGTTGCCCGAGGTACCGCGCTTGAGGTTCAGGTCGGAGCTGCTGTGACCGACCATGGCGCCGATCAGCCACTGGCTGTCGGCCAACGGCATGTCGGCCCCCAGGGAGAAACCTTGCTGGTTCTGGGTGTAGCCGACCCCGTTGCCGTCGGCCACGTTGTACTTGTTGCCATAGCCGCGAACCCACAAACCTGCCTGGCCCGGCTCAAAGCGCAACTCACCCATACGCGTGCGCAACGAGGTGGCTTCGCCGTACCACACGGTCGGTGCGGTGTTGAACAATGCCAGCACTGAACGGGTGCTCGGGCTGATGGAGCGGTTGTTCGGGTCGAGGAACCAGTCGGTCCCGTCTTTTTTCAGGCCGTAGGAATAGGCACCCACATCCACCTTGTCGCCCACCAGGGAGAACTCGGCGTCACCGCCGCCAGTGTGCACGACACGAATCTCTTCGGGGCTGACCGGCTCCGCACCGCTGGCCGCAAGCAACAGGCTGTGATTGCCGGAGGCCTCTCCCGTAATGTTCAGGAAGTCGGTCACGCCCCGGGCAAAATCGGTGCCCATGACAAAGGTACCGTTACCCTCAAGGCTATCCAGGTCGAGCTGGTAGAACGCATCGGTAGTACCGAACTTCACGATGCCGCCGGCCAGGCTCAAGGCTCCCACTTGACTGTCACCGGTCAACTCCCAGAACGAACGGTCGCCTACGCTCAAGCTGCTGACGTTCTGCAACTGGCCAGTCAGGCCGGCATTGTTCTGCAGGCTCAGGCGCGCCGTGCTGCCGTCTTCGACGATGACGTTACCATTCAAACGGCTGTTGTCGACGTTCATGCTGGCCACGCCCCCACCGGTGACTTCCAGCAACGTGCCGTTGCCGCCGGTCAGGGTGGAGCCGTTGCGCACATCGATTTCAGCTTCCGGGGTCGAACCGAACTCGCCTTGAACGACAATGGCAGAACCGCTGCGACCTTCGACGCTGGCGTTATCCAGGACCAGTTTGCCCACGGCACCGCCATGGGAAGAGTCGATGAATGCTACCCCGTTCTTGCCGCCGACAATGCTGCTTTCGCTGGCAGTGACCGTCGCGACATCAATCAATACGCCAAAGCTGTCGGCGCCAGTACCTTCCACCAGGGTGTTCCGGTTGAAGTTCAGCTCACTGTTGCCAATGGCCATGGCTCCAGCGAGGGCGCCGCGGATAGTGCTGTTGAATACGTGCGCAATCCCGCCCTGGGCCGAGCCCAGGTACTCGAAAGCTTGCAGGCCAACCGTGGCATTGCTGGTGATCGTGCTGTTGCTGATGACGGCAGAGCTGTCGTCCAGGCGTACGGCGCCAAACAGTGCGTGGTTCGACTCCACTGTGGCCCCGTCGAGGCTGACCGTGGAACCCTGGATCGCCTGAATGTCATCAACCCGGCTGCCGGCGTTGACGATCAGTGCCGAGTCGTTGACAAGGATATGTTGTGCCCGCGCACCGTTAAGTGTCAGGTCGGACTTCTGGTCCAGGTGCCAGTTACTTTTCTCCTCACTGGCATCGATGATTTTTGATTCGCCAATCAGCTGACCGGCTTGGGCCGTCGTTTGAACGGCGGCAAACATAAGAAAGGTAATGGTTGGAACTTTCATCATCTTGCTCAAGGGATTGAGCTCGAAGTTGGCTAACACTGACATTGGGGATCACTCTCTGTAATTGAGCCTTTGAAAACGGTTTGGCTCGTTCTCTCGGAATGGAGCCTCACCCTGTGCGGCGCAGAGATTACGCAGCAGAGATACCCATTGATGTAGGACTAATCCGAACAGAAAAAGTGATTGGCAATAGGAGGAGTAGGAAAAAGGTTTCGCAGCAGTCAGACGCACAAAAGGGAAGCCATGCTTCCCTTTTGTGGTTTCATCACTGGGTTGAGTTACGGAAGTGGAAGAGAGGGTTCTCCGTCGCAGAAGTGGTGAGGGCTCGAGAACACGGTATCAATCCCGGCCAGTTGGCCGCGCCCTGTTGCTCCTGTGTCTACTACCGTGGTGTAAGTGACCTCGGCAGGCCCGTATACCGACTGGACTACGATGGGACGGTAATCCACCTCAACAATAAGACCATTGTCCACATCATTCTGCGTCAGCGGGGGAGTGGTAATCGTCACCTCGAAAGGACCCGGCAGATACGGCGGAACCGGAATGAATGAGTGGTTCCACAACGTGAGCATCACGGTCACGGTATTCCCCACTACCAGCCTTGGGTCGGCGGGTATGAAAAGCTCGGTATAGAGCACAGGCCTAGTACCGGGTGTCCGGACAAGCAACGACTCGCACGACCACCGGCCGTTAGCATCAAGGTGCCTGAATATTGCAGGCAACAGCACCACCGTGACAGCGTCGATCACGTTGACGCGCGTAATCCCTGATGGGTTTTCGTTGGTGGTACCGGGGCCGATCACGACATAGCTAACCTCCTGAAAGCCATTGCCATGCCGGGCAACCACCTCCCAGGGAATTTCAAACGTAGCGGTGTCACCGGGCACCGTCGTGCTTAAGGAAAAAGGCCCGACACGCTCTTTGGACGTCCCCCAGAACAAGAAGAATTGATGGTTGGCATTGGGCAATGCAGCAATCGTCCAGAGTGGAATATCGATCCTGACGGGCAGGTCCGCGTCCTCGATATGCAGTTCGTTCAACACAGGCGTGGGGCCCGTACCAAACACTTGTGCCAGATTCAGTGCCGGGTTCACAGAGCCAGGCTCGAGGGTGGGATCCAGTACGGGGCCTTCCACCGACAAGTCAAGCCGCACCGTTTTAACCGGAGAAGGGTAAAAGATGCCATTGCGTTCAATCCGGTAATGCACCCTCACCGTCTGCGGGCCAAGCGTTGCCGTATACGCAGCCTTGATCGCGTCGTTCATATTGTACGTATTATCGTCGAAGACCACCGGGAACGTGGACAATGGACGTGACTGCGGGCTATAGGGCTCCATTTCCCACTGCATTTCGAACTGGTCGAGCCCTGGTGCATTGCCCATGTACTCTTCGATATAGGCTTCGATCCCTCGCTGGTAATCCACTATATCGAGCAAATCGTCTGTGCTGCCTCCTCTGGGCGCAGGCGCCAAGGGGAGAAACGGCTCCTCGGGAACCGGATCATCCAGCAATGCCAAAGTGCGGAAAGCAATGTTCGACGGGCTACTTTCGTTACCAGCCCGGTCAGTCATGGTGTAGAACGCATAGCACAAGCCCCCCAGGAGGAGGCGGATATCTGCCGCAACCACGAAAAAAGTAGCGCCCGCCGCCGTCATCGGCAAGCCTGCGCCAGTCAGCAAATCCCCTGGTGTTGGAAACATTTCCCGACTTAAATAGAAATTGACGACGTCGCCAACTTCAAACTGCCCAGTCTGGTCGCTGTAGGTATTGGGCGGGATGGTAAACTCCACCCCTCCATTAGCAACGAGAAATACATCGTCGATGACCGTGTCCGGTGGCACATTCGCGAAGATAGGAGCATCCGGCTTTTCACGGGTGTTCCCGACCGCATAGGGCGCAATGGTGTCGACCCTGAAGGGAGCGATGAACGATTCGTCGAAGACCGGGCCGGGCAACCCGAGAGAGTCACGAGCCTGGGTGTTTTTGATTTCATAAAAACCATGGATAAATTGAGGGGGGGGGAAGACCGGAATAAACCGGGTGATCGGCCGCGTCAGAACCTGGAAGGGGCCATCGACCGTGACAAAGGGTGTCTCCGGAAAAGTGATAAGGCGCATTTGGACAGACATCCAGTCGGTTGGCAGTGTGATCCCGCCCCCGGTGAGGTCGAGTGTTATTCCCACACGCGCAACTCTGGCGGGAATAAGGCCTGTTGCATCATCCAGCGCCTCTCGAATAGTGGGTGCCGCGAAAGACAAAGGCGCTGGCGTATTACTGACATTAGGGTTGCTGCTCATTTCGGTTTCTCCTTGCTACTTAGGTAGGCGCCGCGTTGATACTCACAAAGTCACCAGGCCGAATTCACCCTCGGGGACTGAAACCTGGGCACAACCTCTCCGGCCGAAGGACGTTCGGCCAATAAATGCGCTTCAAAAAAAGCCGTCAGACATCCCTGAAGCCGAGGACTCAAGGCTCTGGGTTATTACCGTCAATCCAGCAAAAAAGCGGGTCTGGCCGCGGCGGCGAGCTAGGCACGAGTCGATCGAACTGCACAAACCTGGAAAAAGACCGCCCCATATCGACACCTCTCCTGGTCACCCTGTACTTAGCCTCGCCTCCCGCATTATTTTTTAACGGACGAATCAAACGCTCGACATCAAGAATCCAGAAGCTGTACCCCGATGCCTCATCGGCGCTATCCCAATAATGGTCGAGGGTCTCAATGATGGCGGGGTCTGGATCGACATCAGGGTTTTGGCCGTACCCCTGAAACCGCATCGTCACCAGATCTCCCTCTTGGATATCCGGGTGAGGGGCTACGTACACCTCAACCCCAAGCCAGATGGGCGGTAGGTTGTCGCAGGTCATGGTCCCTCTGACACTTGTTGGCGCCTGAGGGTAACTCGGCCGAGGATAAGTGGCGGGTGGAAGACTGGTTTGCAGCCCTACCCGAGCCACCTGCGAGAACAGTGGGTTGACGTTTTCGGCACGATCTTCCAATCGGTAGAAGCAAAAAAGAAACAGAGCTCCCGGGTAACGGCGGAACACGTCACTGGGCACGTCGACAAATATCCGGCCAGTTGCGCTGGTCAGCGGCAACGAAACAAGGGTGGGTGCGCCGGTAGGCAGCAAATCCATATCAGAAAAGTAGAGCAGCACCTTGTCACCCACCTCACGCCCCAGGTACCCCCCCGGGATTTCCATGGGCACCTGAGGATTGGCAATCAGGTAGGCTTCGGTAATCGGGTCGATGGGGAAAATGGCCGGTGGCAGCAACGCGCCTCCGCCAGGCGCGTCACGGTCGATTCTGATGGTCACGATGTCGGATACGGCGAAGCTTGGACCGTTTGGGGTGAAATCATGCACGCGATATCTGAGATCGACGATTGCGCTGCTGAGCAGGAATGACTGAGGTATTTGTGCGCGGTAGGGAAAGTCTGCCGCGGTCATTGGATTTGGCAGCAAGATAGGTGGCCCGTCGGTGGGACGGGCCCCCCGCACATTCCACTCAAATACAAGATACTGGTCTCTGCCGGGGACGGGTAAAAATCCCCACGGTGTTGGAATATCGACTTCCAGGTCGGCGAAATAAAACCTTGCCGGCACCAACCCGTCCGGCAATGCATCAATCACGATGGGTTCATCCAGTGCAAGGACGCCACCTGGACCCGCCGGCCCATTTCCACCGGTTTGCCCCGTTTTACGGATGCTCATAGAAACCTCCATGACTCAGACAACCGCCACATGCCGGTGCGTTAGTCGATGGCTGCGCACCCGTTCTGTTGGGCCAATTGAACACCTCCCTCCACGCTGCGGATACTGTCAGATCTAACAGGTATTCCCTCCGCTCGTCGGATATTAGCGGCGGGAAGAACGAAGATTTCCTTGACGAAGTGGCCTGGCTGGTGTTTTCTGAAACCGGTTTCAGTGCAACATCAACTCCAATAAGAAAGGCGCTACCGTGACTCCATTTTCCGCCGCCCAGCGCAGCCGCGTAACCATGCTCGACGTGGCCGAGCGTGCCGGGGTTTCCAAAGCCAGCGTCTCGCGCTTTATCGGCGACGACCGCGCGCTGCTCTCCGACGCCATCGCCCTGCGCATCGAACAGGCCATCGACGAACTCGGCTACCGCCCGAACCAAATGGCCCGTGGCCTGAAACGTGGGCGCACCCGCCTGATCGGCATGCTGGTGGCCGATATCCGCAACCCCTATTCAATTGCCGTGATGCACGGTGTGGAAACCGCCTGCCGCCAACACGGCTACAGCCTGGTGGTGTGCAACACCGACCGCGACGACGAGCAGGAGCGCCAGCACCTGGCCGCCCTGCGCGCCTACAACATCGAAGGGTTGATCGTGAATACCCTGGGCCATCACCTTGACCAGTTGCTGGAACTGCAACGGGAAATGCCCCTGGTGCTGGTAGACCGCAAGGTCGAGCCACTGCACAGCGACCTGGTGGGGCTGGATAATCCGGTGGCCGTGCGCATGGCCGTGGCGCATCTCGAACAGCAAGGCTACCGCGACCTGTTATTGGTCAGCGAAGCGCCCGATGGCACCAGCTCACGGCTGGAACGCCTGGACAGTTTCAACGCCGAGATCGGCCAGCGCCGCCCGTTAACCGGCGCCGTGCTGGAGATCGACAGCCACCTCACTACCCGCCTGCAGGCCTTCCTCGCCACGCCTCAAGCGGGCCCCAAAGCCCTGTTTTGCGCCAACGGCGTCGCCGCGCTGGCATGCACCCGTGCGCTGAAAGAACTGGGCTGCAACCTGTTTGAAGATGTCGGCCTGATCGCCCTGGATGACCTGGACTGGTACCCGTTGGTGGGCAGCGGCATCACCGCCCTCGCCCAGCCCACAGAAGCTATCGGCGCCAGTGCGTTTGACTGTTTGCTCAAGCGGTTGCGCGGGGACACAGCGCCGACACGCACCCTGGATTTTCTGCCGCAATTGATTATCCGAGGCTCGACCCAATCCCTTGTGGGAGCTGGCTTGCCTGCGATGACGGCTTCTCAGGCGAGACAGTAGTCGACCGACACGCCGCCATCGCAGGCAAGCCAGCTCCCACATGTTTATTTTGCGTACAAAAATGAAACCGGTTTCAGAGGTAAACAACAATGCACAAATACCCCGTTTCCATCAGTCTTTCCAGCTACGGTGCCGACGTGGTCCGCGATCGTGGCCAGCTGAATTTCGTTGAAGTGCTGGCCCGGGCCGGCGCGCAACGCATCGAATGGCGTGAAGAGCTGCTGACCACCGAACAGCCCGCTGAACTGGCCCAAGCCGCGGCGGATCACGGCCTGGAATGCGTGTTTTCCTCGCCCCTGGAACTCTGGGTTGCCGGCCGCTCCCAACCCAACGCCGAACTCGCCGCCACCCTCGACCGCGCCCGGGCGTTCGGCGCCCGCTGGCTGAAAGTCTCCCTGGGTTATTTCACCGACACCAACGACCTGGACAGCTTGAGCGCCCTGCTCAGCCGTCATCCGGTGAAGCTGCTGGTGGAAAACGACCAGACCCTGCACGGCGGGCGCATCGAGCCGATGCAGCGGTTTTTCAACGAAGTCGAACGCCTGGCGGTACCGGTGAAAATGACCTTCGATATCGGCAACTGGCAATGGCAGGACCAATCCGCGACCACCGCCGCACGCCTGCTGGGCCGGCATGTGGATTACCTGCACTGCAAAGCCGTGGCCCGGCGCGCCGACGGCAAGCTGGTGGCGCTACCGCCGGGCGCCGCCGACCTGCATCTGTGGGAACAACTGCTGAAGCACATGACTCAAGGTATTACCCGGGCCGTGGAATTTCCCCTGCAAGGTGATGACCTGGTACAGGTCACCGCACACCAGGTCGCCGCCCTCGCCGTCCTTGGCCAGCCCCGCGTGGAGAATGCGCATGTCTGAGATCGATATTCTGTCGTTTGGTGAAACCATGGCGATGTTTGTCGCCGAGCAGACCGGCGACCTGGCTCAGGTTGCGCAGTTTCACAAGCGCATTGCCGGAGCCGACAGCAATGTCGCCATCGGCCTGTCGCGCCTGGGTTTCAACGTGGCGTGGCTGAGCCGCGTGGGCGCCGATTCACTCGGCCGTTTTGTGGTGGACACCCTGCAAAACGAAGGCCTGGACTGCCGGCATGTGGCGGTCGACCCGCTGCACCCCACCGGCTTCCAACTCAAGTCCCGTGAAGAAGCCGGCGATGACCCGCAGGTGGAATACTTCCGCCGTGGCTCGGCGGCCAGCCATTTGTCGGTGGAGGCGATCAAGCCTGAGCTGTTGCAAGCCCGGCACTTGCACGCCACCGGCATTCCGCCGGCGCTGTCGGACGCCACCCGCGAGCTGTCGCGCCAGTTGATGACGCAAATGCGCGAGGCGGGCCGCAGCGTGTCCTTCGACCCGAACCTGCGCCCGTCCCTGTGGGCCAATGAGCAACGCATGATCTGCGAAATCAACGCCCTCGCCTGCCTGGCGGACTGGGTGTTGCCGGGCCTGAGCGAAGGCCGCTTGCTCACCGGTTTTGAAGACCCGGCCGACATCGCCGCGTTTTACCTGGACCAGGGCGTGGAAGCCGTGGCTATCAAGCTCGGCCCTCATGGCGCGTATTACCGCACGCAGCTGGACCAGGGCTTCGTCGCCGCCGTGCCGGTGGCCAAGGTGGTCGACACCGTAGGCGCCGGCGATGGGTTTGCGGTCGGCATGATCAGCGCGCTGTTGGAAAACCTCAGTTTTGTCGAGGCCGTGCAGCGCGGCAACTGGATCGGCAGCCGCGCGGTGCAGAGCCGTGGCGACATGGAAGGCTTGCCGTTCAGGACCGACCTGCCCCACACCCAGAAAGCCGGCTAATCAGCATCACCCCGTTACCTGTTGCCACAACTACAACAAGCTCAGGAGCAACTTTATGGAACCGTTGAAACTCGCCACCCGCCGTTGGTGGTACATCATGCCCATCGTGTTTATCACCTACAGCCTGGCGTACCTGGACCGCGCCAACTATGGCTTTGCCGCCGCCTCCGGGATGGCCGAAGACCTGATGATCACCCCGGGCATGTCGTCATTGCTCGGCGCGCTGTTCTTCCTCGGCTACTTTTTCTTCCAGGTGCCGGGGGCGATCTATGCGCAAAAGCGCAGCGTTAAAAAACTGATTTTTGTCAGCCTGATCCTCTGGGGCGGCCTGGCCACCCTGACCGGCATGGTCTCCAACGCCTACATGCTGATCGTGATCCGCTTCATGCTCGGGGTGGTCGAAGCCGCCGTGATGCCGGCGATGCTGGTGTACCTGTGCCATTGGTTCACCCGCGCCGAACGCTCCCGGGCCAACACCTTCCTGATCCTCGGCAACCCGGTGACCATGATGTGGATGTCGGTGGTCTCGGGCTATCTGGTGCAGCATTTCAGCTGGCGCTGGATGTTTATCATCGAAGGCTTGCCAGCCGTGCTGTGGGCGTTTATCTGGTGGAAGCTGGCGGACGAAAAACCCGCCGACGCCAAGTGGCTGAGCGCCCAGCACAAAAAAGACCTGGAAACCGCCCTCGCCGAAGAACAGGTGGGCATCAAGGCGGTGAAAAACTACGCCGAAGCCTTCCGCTCGCCCAAGGTGATCATCCTGGCGCTGCAGTTTTTCTGCTGGAGCATTGGCGTATACGGCTTCGTGCTGTGGCTGCCGTCGATCCTCAAGGCCGGCTTGAAGATGGACATGGTCGAGGCCGGCTGGCTGTCGGCGCTGCCGTATCTTGCGGCGGTGATCGGCATGCTGGTGGTGTCCTGGGGTTCGGACAAGCTGCAAAAACGTAAACGCTTTGTGTGGCCGCCGCTGCTGATCGCCTCCATCGCGTTTTATGCGTCCTACGTGCTCGGCGCCGAACATTTCTGGTGGTCGTACACCCTGCTGGTGATCGCCGGGGCGTGCATGTATGCGCCTTACGGGCCGTTTTTTGCGATCGTCCCGGAGATCCTCCCGGCCAACGTCGCCGGCGGCGCCATGGCGCTGATCAACAGCATGGGCGCCCTCGGTTCATTCGGCGGCTCCTACCTGGTGGGTTACCTCAACAGCAGCACCGGTTCGCCCGGCGCGTCGTACCTGCTGATGAGCGGTGCGCTGCTGGTGTCGGTGGTGTTGACGATCTTTCTCAAGCCCGGCGCCAGTGACCGCGAACGCGCCCCGCTGCATTCCCTTGAATTGAAGGTAAAGACCTGATGAAAAAGTCTGTCGTGCTCTACAAAAAACTCTCTGCGCCCCTGATGGCCCGCCTGCATGAGCAGGCCGAGGTCACGCTGATCGAATCACTGGATGACAACGGCCTGGCAACACTGCGTGAGGCCTTGCCGACGGCCCAAGGGTTGCTCGGTGCCAGCCTGCGCCTGGATGCCAAACTGCTGGATCTGGCGCCGAACCTTGAGGCCGTGGCCAGCGTGTCGGTCGGTGTCGACAACTACGATATCGACTACCTGACCGAGCGCGGCATCTTGCTCAGCAACACCCCTGACGTGCTCACCGAAACCACTGCCGATACCGGCTTCGCCCTGATCCTGGCAACCGCTCGCCGGGTAGTCGAGTTGGCCAATATGGTGCGCGCCGGCAACTGGAACCAGAACATCGGCCCGCTGCATTTTGGCAGCGATGTGCACGGCAAGACCCTGGGCATTATCGGCATGGGCCGCATTGGCGAAGCGTTGGCCCAGCGCGGACACTTCGGTTTTGGCATGCCGGTGATCTACCACAGCCACTCGCCAAAGCCTGCGGTGGAGCAGCGTTTCGGCGCCGAATACCGCAGCCTGCCAGACCTGCTCCAGCAAGCCGACTTTGTCTGCCTGACCTTGCCGTTGACCGCAGAAACCGAAGGTTTGATTGGCGCCAAAGAGTTCGCCCTGATGGGCCCGGAGACGATCTTTATCAACATCTCCCGGGGCAAGGTGGTGGACGAGGCGGCGCTGATCGAGGCGCTGCAACAACGCACGATTCGCGCAGCGGGGCTGGATGTGTTCGTACGCGAACCGCTGCAGCATGACTCGCCGTTGCTGCGCCTGAACAACGTGGTGGCCACGCCGCATATCGGTTCGGCCACCCACGAGACGCGGGAAGCAATGGCGCGGTGTGCGGTGGACAATCTGCTGGCGGCGCTGGCGGGTGAAAAACCGAAGAACCTGGTGAACCCAGCCGCCTGGAAACACTGACTGAAAACGCCGCAGGACCAATGTGGGAGAGGGCTTGCTGTGGTGAGGGGGCTTCACTCCAGATTGATGGGGCTGCTTCGCAGCCCAGCGCGGGGCAAGCCCGCTCACCACAGCAAGCCAGCTCCCACATTTTTGATCGCATTTCAGGTCAGATGACGAACCGCGCCACCATCCCGTTCAAATCCACCGCCAGGCGCGACAGTTCGTGGCTGGCGGCGCTGGTCTGGTTGGCACCCGCTGCCGACTGGGTCGCCAGGTCGCGGATGTTCACCAGGTTGCGGTCAACCTCGCGGGACACCTGGGCCTGCTCTTCCGAGGCGCTGGCGATCACCAGGTTGCGTTCGTTGATCAGGCTGATGGACTGGGTGATCTGCTCCAGCGCCACACCGGCAGCCCGCGCCATTTCCAGGGTGCTTTGAGTGCGCTGGTTGCTCTGCTGCATGGACTGCACGGCTTCACCGGTGCCGCTCTGGATGCCGGCGACCATTTTTTCGATTTCCTGGGTCGACTGCGCAGTGCGATGGGCCAGGGCCCGTACTTCGTCCGCCACCACCGCGAAACCACGACCGGCTTCACCGGCACGCGCCGCTTCAATCGCCGCGTTGAGGGCCAGCAGGTTGGTCTGCTCGGCAATTGCGCGAATCACGTCCAGTACCTTGCCAATATCACGGCCCTGAGTGGCCAGGCCTTCAATCAGCACGGCGGTGTTTTGCACGTCCTGGGTCATGGTCTGGATTGCACCCACGGTTTCCACCACCCGGTCGCGCCCTTCCCGCGCGGCCTGGTTGGACTGGCTGGACGCCTCGGAGGTGGACACCGCATTGCGCGCCACTTCTTCCACTGCGGCGGTCATCTCATTCACTGCCGTGGCGGCCTGGTCGATTTCGTTGTTCTGTTGTTGCAAGCCTTTGGAGGCTTCTTCGGTAACGGCGCTGAGTTCTTCTGCGGCTGACGCAAGCTGCGTGGCCGAGCCGGCGATGTGCTGGATGGTCTGACGCAGGTTGCTTTGCATCGAGGCCAGGGCGCCGATCAGGCGGGCGGGCTCGTCCTTGCCGTCGTCCTCGATCACTGTGCTCAGGTTACCGCCAGCGATGGTTTCGGCAACTTCCAGGGCTTTGCGCAACGGGGTCACAATGCTGCGGGTCAGCAGCCATGCCAGCAACACGGTCATCAACGCCGCAATGACCGAGACGACGATGATCCCGGTGATGGCGTCCTGATAACTTTTCCCGGCCTCGTCACCGGCCTGCTTGGCATCTGCTGCATTGATGGCGATCAACTTATTCAGTTGCTCGCCCATCTGGTCGGTACCGTCCTTGATGCGGCTGTTGATCAAGGCGCGCATCTCTTCCACTTTGTTCTGCCGCGAGAAGCTCACCATCTCAGCCTGAGCCTTGAGGTAATTATCGAGCGTGAGGGCGAACGTCTTGTACAGCGCAGCCTCTTCATCGCCGGCCGGCATGGCGGCGTAGGCAGCCTGGGCGGTCTTGACCTTGCCTTCCAGCACCCCCATACGGGTCTGTGCCTCCTCCAGCGCTGCCGGCTCACGATTCACCAGGACGCGAAACGACAATATCCGCAGGCGCAGGACGTTTTCGGTCATGGTGGCCAGATAGCCGACGCTGGGCAGTTGGTTCGCGCCCATGTCCACCGAGGCCTGGCGGATCAGGGTCATGCGGTTGGCCGCAAACACCCCCAGGACGATGACAAGCAACGCAATAAACGCAAAACCGAGGAAAGCTCGAGGGGCGATATTCAGCTGACGGAGGGACATAGGGGGGCGCTCTCAGAAGTAGTGGCTGCGAGCATCCCTGCCGCGACACGGTCAGTGTGCGTCAACGCGCCTTTCTGACCGGTTGGCACCACTGTTGTAATAGGTATGTGGGCCTATAAGAGATATCGGCAGGCTTGAGGATTTAATGGGGGATGTTTCGAAATATTTTTTCACACTTCTGACAACTGGCACTTTCTGGCATCCTGCGCCTCCTTTTTCCTACCCGGGCCCGTATTTTGTCTGACGCTCAAACCCCTCGCCCCCGTTATAAATCCGACCTGATCTACGGCCTCGACGACCGCCCGCACTTCAGCGCCGCGATATTCGCCGCCCTGCAGCATGTGCTGGCGAGCTTTGTCGGCATCATCACCCCGACGCTGATCGTCGGTGGCGTGCTGGGCCTTGAAAGCGAGGTGCCGTACCTGGTGAGCATGGCGTTGTTTGTGTCGGGGCTCGGCACCTTTGTGCAGGCCCGCACGTTCGGCCCGGTGGGTTCAGGCCTGCTGTGCCTGCAAGGCACCAGTTTTTCGTTTATCAGCGTAATCCTGAGCGCCGGGTTCATGGTCAAGGCGCGGGGCGGCGGCACTGATGAAATCCTGTCGACGATCTTCGGCATCTGCTTCTTCGCGGCGTTTATCGAAGTGGTGCTCAGCCAGTTCATCGGCAAACTGCGCAAACTGATCACCCCGGTGGTCACCGGCACCATCATCACCTTGATGGGCCTGTCGCTGATCAAGGTGGCCGTCACCGACATGGCCGGCGGTTATGGCGCCAGCGACCTGGGCGCTGCCGGCAACATGGGCCTGGCAGCCCTGGTATTGCTGACCATCGTGGTGCTCAACCGCTTCAACAACCCGTTCCTGCGCCTGGGCTCGATCGTGATCGGCCTGACACTCGGCTTTGCCGTGGCCTGGTGGATGGGCCGCGTCGACCTGGCCGCCCTGCCCCAGTTGCCACTGATCAGCGTGCCGGTGCCGTTCAAGTACGGTTTCTCGTTCGACTGGGTGGCGTTTATCCCGGTGGCGGTGATCTTCCTGATCTCGCCCCTGGAAGCGGCCGGGGACCTGACGGCCAACTCGATGATTTCCCAACAGCCGGTCAAGGGCCCGCTGTACATCAAGCGCATCAAGTCCGGCTTGCTGGCTGACGGCCTCAACTCGGTGATGGCCGCCACTTTCAACAGCCTGCCCATGGTGACCTTCGCCCAGAACAACGGCGTGATCCAGTTGACCGGCGTGGCCAGCCGGTATGTGGCGTATTTCATTGCCGGGCTGCTGGTACTGCTGGGGCTGTTCCCGATGATTGGCGCGGTGTTGCAGCTGATGCCCAAGCCGGTACTGGGCGGCGCGACCCTGATCATGTTCGGCACCGTCGCGGTGGCCGGGATCAAAATCCTCGCCGAGGCCGGCCTGCACCGGCGCAACGTGCTGATCGTGGCCATCTCCCTGGGGATGGGCCTGGGGGTGGCGGCCGTGCCGGAAGTGCTGCGCGAACTGCCCAAGGCGCTGCACAACATCTTCGAGTCGCCGATCACCGTGGGTGCGTTCTGCGCTATCGTGCTGAACATCTTCCTGCCTGAGGAGTTCATAGAACTGGAAGAAGATGAATTTGATCCGGAAGCCTCCACCCTCAAGGTGATGCAGGACCCGGACGTCACGAAATAGGAGAACCCGTTTTATGCGCAAGCTCATGGTCCTGTCACTGCTGCTACTCAGCCTGAGCGCCTGCGCGCTGTTCCCCAACCGCGACCCGGTGAACATCAACGTGGTGGGCATCGAGCCGCTGCAAAGCCAGGACCTTGAGGTGCGGTTCGCGGTCAAGTTGCGGGTGCAGAACCCGAACGAGACCGCGATCGACTACAGCGGCGTGGCCCTGGACCTGGAGGTCAATGGCCGGCCCCTGGCGTCGGGGGTGAGTGACCAGGGTGGTTCCATCCCACGCTTTTCGGAGACCGTGCTGACGGTGCCGGTGAGTGTTTCGGCGTTTTCCGTGCTGCGTCAGACCCTGGGCCTGAGCCAGACCCAGAGTTTGAATAACCTGCCTTATGTGTTGCGCGGGAAACTGGCGGGTGGGCTGTTCGGCACCATGCGCTTCGTGGATCGCGGCACCCTGGACCTGCCCAACACCGCCACCTGGTAACGATCACGGAGAGCCTCGCCACATGGACGCGATACCCACGCTGTATACCGAACGCCTGATTCTGCGGCCGCTGACGCTGGAGGATGCCGAGGGCGTGCAGCAGCAGTTTCCCCATTGGGAAGTGGTGCGTTACCTCAATGCCCAGGTGCCCTGGCCGTACCCGGCGGATGGGGCGCGCAGCTATCTGGAACACGTTGCGTTGCCAGCCATGGCGCGCGGTGTGGAGTGGCATTGGTCGATCCGCCTGAAAAGCGCGCCAGAGGTTTTGATTGGGAATGTCAGCCTGATGGATGAGGTGGACAACAACCGGGGCTTTTGGCTGGGATTGCAATGGCAGGGCCAGGGGTTGATGGCCGAGGCCAGTGCGGCGGTGACCGAGTATTGGTTTGAGGTGCTGGGGCGGCCGTTGATGCGGGTGCCCAAGGCGACGCCGAACGTTGCGTCGCGCAGGATTTCCGAGCGTACGGGGATGCGGTTGGTCAGGACCGATGAGGGGCGGTTTGTCGCTGGAAGTTTCCCCAAGGATATTTGGGAGATTACTCGTGAGGAATGGCTGGGGGGGCGCGGTTTCTGAGTCGGGGTATGGGGTGTATATCCGTTGTTTTTGTTATGGCTTCGATTGGTTCCGCTCTTACAGCGGGTCACTTTTGAAAAGAGCCTGTACGGACCGGACACATGGTTGACGGGTGTGCGGGGACATGGTGGACACTTTTCGGCGAGCTAACTTCGCCGGAAAACCATCATGCCCTGGAATACGAGAGACGCCATGAGCCTGAAAAAAGAGTTCGTTGCCTTTGCCCGGCAGCCCGGCAGCAATAAACGAGAACTGTGTCGACGGTTCGGTATCAGCCCCCAAACCGCATACAAGT
>NZ_JARIXR010000047.1:0-32974 GCF_029269205.1 Pseudomonas sp. 1912-s
CTGCAGGGAAGACGAAGAAAGTAGCGCTGGTGGCATGCATGAGAAAGTTGCTGACGATCCTGAATGCGATGGTGCGCGATCAAAAGCATTTCGCTGAAATGGCTTGAATTTCGACACGGTTGCTCACTCCGGCTTTGGACCGTGGGCCGCCGCGATGGGCCATCCTTGGCCCAGCGCGGCTAACCCGGCGTCCTGCCGGGTTACCCACGCTCCAAAGCCTGCGTTCGGCCAGCGTGGTTTAACGGGGCGCCTAAGATCAAGATCAAAAGCAGATCAAGAGCACAGCGGCCTACAGGCCGGCTTGAGTGGTAGAAGCCAGATCAAAAGCCAAAGCGAAAACCAAATCTGAAACTGCTGCAGCTCTGCTTTTCTGTGGGAGCTGGCTTGCCTGCGATGCAGACACCTCGGTTTTTCAGGTACACCCTGTTGATGCCATCGCAGGCAAGCCAGCTCCCACATTTGACCGTGCCCCGCTTTAGATTTTGATTTGCTTCTACCACTCAAGCCGGCCTGTAGGCCGCTGTGCTCTTGCTTTTGATCTTGATCTTGCTCTGACTGCCCCAATAAGCCCGAGGCCGAACGCAGGTGGTGCGGAGCGGGTAAACCGGCAGGACGCCGGTTTAGCCGCGCTGGGCCAAGGATGGCCCATCGCGGCGGCCCGCGGAGCATCGCCGGAGTGAGGGAACACCGAGCCTTAGCGAGGTGCCGACAGGCGGGGCAGAGCCCTTTGCTTACTTTGGGCTGGGCCGGCATTCCGGCTTTTCCAAAGTGAGTCGCTGTAAGAGCGAAACCATAAGCAGCCGTTACCTAAATAACGGATATGCCCCCAATCACAGCAACGACAAAGGCAACGGCAATTCATAAGACTTCTTGACCGTCCGCACCACCAACGTAGAAGAATAAGTACGAATCGGAATATCCCGGTAAATGTCTAAAAACCGATAGATATAATCCGTGTACTCCGTGGCATCCCGAAACTTCGCCACCATCACAAAATCAAACTCCCCGGTCAGCAAATAGCAGTCCTGAATCTCCGGATGATTCGCCAGGATATGCTGCATCTTGCGGTCAATGTCATTGCTGTCCCTATCAAGCTTGATCAAAAAGAACGCCGTCACCTGAATCCCAAGCTTGCGCTCATCCAGCACCGCCACCTTCGCCTTGATAATCCCGACACTCTCCAGCCGCCTGATACGCCGGTAGCAGCTGGTCGAAGACAACCCCACACTGTCACTCAACAACTCCAGACTCTGGCTGCAATCCCTTTGCAACTTCCCCAGAATTTTCAAATCCATGGCATCTGTCATTTTTTCCATATCTTCCTTGAAAAAACTGCAATGAATCCACCGTAAAACCCCGCCAATTTGCACAAATCCTGCGCAGCGGCGCACTAACATCAATCCAGCTTAGCAGCCCAGCCAAATCAGGCATCGGGGCGGCATGAGAGGGATCTTATGATAGTCGCGAAACCGACATGGGCCACCGATATCCACGGCCTCTTCAGCGCCCCTTACTGGATACCGCCCGCACAACGCGCCGCCGTCGCCGCCTCCTGGGTGGGCTGCATGAACGCCTACTTCGTGTTCCTCGAAGACCCGGCGTCGGTCAAGACCTGGTCCGAAACCATCTACCAGCACCTGGCCTCGCGCAGCATGCCGCTGACCCTCGACCCGCAGCAGTTCTGGCCCATAGACGCCCTGGAAACCTTCAGGCTGTGGGTCAACCAGGGATGGCGCCTGACCCCCAGCTCACCGTTCGATATCGCCGAGCGCATTCCCCCACCCGACCTGCCCCACCCGGTCAAACGCGTGCGCCAGGACATTCGCGCCCTCAGCCCCGAACAACTGAACCTGTACCGCTCACGGCTGGATGACGTGATGCAGGTGGCCGACCCCGACAGCGGTTCGCCGTGGCAGCGCTACGCCTATATCCACACCAACTGGTGCCTGCATTACCAGGAAGCCTTTGCCCTGTGGCACCGGGCCTATCTGCTGTACCTGGAGGCGCTGATCGACTGCCCGATTCCCTATTGGGACTGGATGGCCGAAGACGCCAGTGTCGACGGCAGCCCCCAGGCCGGTTTGCCCCAGGCGTTTCTCGATGAAACCTACGTGCACCCGCACACCGGTGAAGTGCGGCCCAACCCGTTGCGTTACGCCGCCGCCAAGGACGGCACCTCGAAGGTGTGCGCCAGGGGCGCGGTCAACGGGGTGGATTGCCGCTTCGTGCAGCGCAACCCGCTGTTCTACACCCAGGGCGAACCGTTCCGGCATGAGCGCACGGAGCTGTATGCGATGAGCCGGATTTTCCAGCAGCAAGTGGTGGATGCGCTGCAATTCACCTCGTTCAGCCAGCCCCAAGGCGTGCCGGGCTATCCGTGGGCGAACATTCCGGTGTTTGACCCGCCGCAGAAAGACGACCTGTACCCCAACCGCGCACTGAATTTCGACGGGCTCTACGAGCAACCCCACGACAACTATCACGGCTGGATCGGCGGCGACATGGCCGACAATGCCTACACCGCGTTCGACCCGGTGTTCAGCTCGTATCACGCCAATATCGACCGGATGCTCGAAGTCTGGATCCGCGCCAACCCGGCGGCGCAGTACACCACCCAGTGCCTGCTCCAGCCGTTTGCCGGGAGCGACGCCAGCACCGTCACCTTCACCAGCGCCGATGCCTGGCGCTACACCACGCTGGGTGACATGGCCCAGGACAGTCGGCATATCGGCTACGACTACGGCACGCCCGTGGCTCCGCAGTTTGGCGCGACCAAGGCGGCAAAGGCCTGCTGCCAACACCGTTCGGCGCCCGCCCCGGCGACGAACAACGCCGCTGGCCTTGGGCCGTGGGTGGTGTTCGATCACGTGCGATGCACCCACGACACCTACCTGATCGACGTATTCCTCAACCAGCCCGACGCCACGCCACAGCAGGTGAGTGCCGACAATCCGCACTACGTCGGGCGCTTCAGTCGCATCGGCATGGGCCTGGTGGATGACAAGGGCCGCTGTATCACCCACGGCGTGTCCCGGGCATTGAATGCCGCACGCAATGCCAGGGCGCTGAACCTTGGCCCCACTGACGCCACGCAGTTGTCCGTGGTGGTGACCCATCTCGATAGTGCCCGGGTGTTGACGCCGCAAGAGTACGCGCCGCTGCCAGGCTTTATCGCCCAACTGGTGTGGGACGACCCGCGCCAGGCCATTGCCGGCCCTGCTCCCAGTGCCGGTTGCTGCTCTGCTTCCACTACCACAACACCTGGAGAACCGACATGAGCACACCCTTCACTCAATTCACCTCGCCCGCCGGCCAAGCCCCCAAGGACTACAACAAGCTGGGCCTGGAAAACCAGTTGCCGCAGTTTGAAACCGACTGGAACAACGACCTCACCGGCTGGACCCAGTCCGCGATCATCGGCAACCCGTGGTCGGGCCTCAATGACGCGCCGCGCTCGGGCTATTACAACCCGCTGGTGGAAGGCTACGGCCCCACCACGCCACCGGCGATCACCTGGGCGCCCTTCCCCAACCGGCTGTGGACGTTCTTCTACAACAATGGCACCGCGGTGATTCCGCAATTGGGCGGCAAGGCCATGACGTTGCAGCAGGTGATGGAGCTGACCGACAACGGCCAGATCACCCTCAACAACACCCTGTACACGCTCTACGATCCGAACAAGCAAGGCACCCTGCTGCAACTGCCCGTGACCCGCTGCCCGAGCATTGACTGGCAAGGCAAGTACAAGGATTTCTCGCCCTCGGGGCCGCGCGGCTGGCTGGACGAATACTGCGAGTGGTCGATCGTGCGTGACCCCGGTACCCAGAACATGCGCAAGATCACCTTTACCTGCGAAAACCCGGCGTATTTCCTCGCCATGTGGCGCATCGACCCGAACGCGGTACTGGGCCTGTATCGCGACTACATCGACCCGCAGGTGCAACTCGAGGACCTGTACCTGCGCTACACCGCCGACTGCCCGACCGGCAACAAAGGCGATCCGGTCATGGACCCCACCACCGGCCAACCAGCCTATGACACGGTGAACAAATGGAACGCCGGCACCGCCTGCGTGCCCGGCCAATATGGCGGCGCGATGCACCTGACCTCCGGCCCCAACACCCTGAGTGCCGAGGTGTACCTGGCCGCGGCCGCGACCATCCTGCGGCCACTGAGCAGCAGCCAGAATTCCCAGGCGTTGATCTGCTGCGCGCAATACGGGCAGAACTACCGCAACTCCGACCCGCATATCGGCTTTTCGGCCAACAGCGTGGCCGTGAATAACCGGCTGTCCCTGACCAACCCCATCGGCCTGTACTTGCAACAACCCACCGACTTCTCGGCGTGGAAAGGTCCTCAGGGCCAGGACGTCAGCCAGTACTGGAAAATCACCCGGGGCACCGCAAAATCTGCGGCCAACGGCTCCGACCAGATCCTGCAGGCGGTGTTCGAAGTGCCGGTCAGCGCCGGGTTCTCGATCAACGACATCACCATCAGCGGCCAGTCCATCGACTACGTGTGGGTGATTGCCCAGCAACTGCTGGTGGGGCTGAGCGTGACCACCACGCCCATCAGCCCGACACCGGATTCCTGCCCGTGCGTGACCGATCGGGTCAACGGTGTGCAACCCTGGCCGGTACAACTGCTGCCGCTGGATCTGTTCTACGGGCAGTCGCCCACCGACCTGCCGGCGTGGCTGGCACCCGGTACCAGCGGGCAGTTTGCCCTGGTGGTGCAAGGCGCCGACCTCAAGACCACCGCCGAGACGGCGCGGGTGCAGTTTTCCAATCCCGGCGTCACGGCGGTGGTCACGAAGTTCCTGCCCGACGCCTCGGCCATCCCCGGGCAAACCAACTCCGGCGGCACCCAGGGTTACCTGCTGACCATCACCGTGAGCCCCACCGCGGCACCAGGACTGGTGACAGTGCGCGCCCTCAACCCGGCCGAGGCCGCCAACCCCAGCGCGACGGAGCATCCATGGGAGTCCGGATTGGCGCTGGTGCCTGGCGCCTGACCGATATGCACCATCAGCCGCACCCACCCAGGGTGCGGCTTACCTTCATGCAAGGAGCGCGATGATGTCCAGGTTACGCTTGAGTGTTTTATCGCTGCTGACCAGTGTGGTGCTGGGCCTGTTTGCCGTGCAGTCGGCCTATGCAACCCCCCAGTCCGATGCCGACGCCTGCGTCCAGCAACAGTTGGTGTTCAACCCGGCCAGCGGTGGATTCCTGCCGGTCAACAATTTCAACGCCACCGGCCAGAGCTTTATGAATTGTTTTGGCTGGCAGTTGTTCATTGCCCTGAACTGGCCGGTGAACCCCGGTTGGCCAGCCACCCCCGCCCTCGCCGGCGAGCCCGATATGCAAAGCACTCTGGCACAGTTCGGCGTGCCGCCCGCCTCCGGGCAGCCGATGACCGTGGCGCCGGTGTGGGCCAGTTACAAGGACACCAACGATATCTTCCTGCCCGGCGCCCCCGTACCCACCGGATGGGGCGTGCAAACCCTGGTACCGTCCAATTGCAGCACCCAGGGCAGCCTCAAGGCGATGTCGGTGGGGGCGCGCAAGTTCATGACCGCCACCTCGGAAAGCGCGATCAACGCGCGGCACGGGTTTCACCTGTCCAGCGGCACCCTGGCCTCGATTCCGGACCCGATCATGGAAGCCTCCGGCGGCTGGCTGACGGACCAGTCGAAGAACCTGGTGTTTTTTGAACGCAAGGTCGGCAAGGCCGAGTTTGATTACATCGTCAGCAAAGGGCTGTACGACGCCGCCAACCAGCTGACAGTGGCGCAGAACCTCGACAACCAGAACCCGGGCGGGCTGTCCCTGCCCATTGGTGAACCCATGCGCTCGCTGCCGCCAGACCCGGTGCCGCAGGAGCAGCTCGGGGCCCTGGAGGTCAAGGCCGCGTGGCGGATCCTCACCGGTAAGCCCGAGCTCTACGGGCGCTACCTGACCACCGTCGCCTGGCTCAAAAACCCGGCCACGTTGCAGTGCACCCAGCAAGTGGTGGGTCTGGTGGGCCTGCACATCATCAACAAGACCCAGGCTTCGCCCAACTTCATCTGGACCACCTTCGAGCAGGTGGACAACGTGCCGGAACCCGACCAGGTGCCGCCACAGCAGACGCCGCCCGACAGCTTTGCCTTCAACAACCCGAACTGCGGCACCGGCCCCGAATGCACGCCGAACGTGGCGCGTATCCAGTGCAAACAGCATCATCCCGACCGCGACTGCACGGAGCCGTATCCACGGGACCAACCGGTGCAAACCACCCGGGAACATCCGCTGCCCACGGAGTTGCAAGCCCTGAACGGCGCGGTGCAGGCCAACTTCGCTCAGCAGAGCCAGGGCAAGTCGGTGTTCCAGTACTACAAACTGATCAACGTGCTCTGGACCCTCACGCCCAACCCGCCCACCCAGCCGGAGCCGGGCGTCAGCGCGCAGGTGCCGCTGTCCTACGGGCCGTTTATCAGCCAGGGCAATGTACCCGTGGCCAACACCACCCTGGAGACCTACGTCCAGGGCGACAACTGCAACGCCTGTCACCAGTACGCGACCATCGCCGGCAGCTCCACCCTGGCCTCGGACTTTTCGTTCCTGTTCAACAGCGCCGACTCGGCCAGCAAGAAAAGCCTGGTCAAGCGGGTGAAGGCGTTCGAGACCCTCAAGGACCAGCCCTGAAGAAACCGAAAAAAAGGGGCGATCAATGATCGCCCCAAATACAACGAGAGGTCCTTTTCCGAAACTACAAGCTGATCTGCTGGCGCTCCTCATCCGTCAACTGCGCCCGCGCCTGGTCACTCAATGGTCCGGCACCCAGCACCTGCACCGGGCTGTTGGGGTTGTAGCCGGAGGTCTTCTGCCCGTCCTCAGGCTTGTGCTGCACCGGCTCGCTGCCAAAGCTCAACACTTCCACCGTGACAATCGACGCCCGGCCTTGTTTGGCCGCCGCCTGCTGGCTGCGGGCGGCATCTTCCGCCGCCTGTGACGCCGCCGCACCGGCCGCGCTCGCCGACGTCATGGCCCCGGTGTTCACCGCGGCCGACACCGGCACCCCGGACGATTTGCCCTGGGTCTGGATGTTCGCCGCGTTCACCACCCGCAACGCGGCGATGTTGATGTTGCCGGAGACGCGAATCCCCGCCTCGCCCGCATCGATGGTGCCCAGCGGCGCGATCAGGTCGATGTCGCCGGCCGGCACCTCCGGAATCGGGTTCAAGGTCGCGATGCCCGCACCGGTACTCGGCACCGCCGGCGACAGGCTCACGTTGCCCCAGTTGTCGTAGACACGCTTGGGTGGCGTGTACACCACGGTGGTCTTGGAACCGCGACCGGCGTTGATGTCGCCCTCGGCCGACCAGCCCATGATCGAGCCGCCGAAGGTCGTCATGATGCGGCTTTGGCCCAGCAGGATGCTGCCCAGGGAGTACAGCTGAATGTTGCCCGTGCCCTGGGTGATCACCCCCGCAGAAGCCGGGGGTGCCACGCCTTCGATACCGAAGGTCTGGCTACCGCCGGGGGTGAGCATCTGGATCGAGCCGCCGAAGTTGGTGTGTACACCTGCCCCGCCAAACAGGCGGATATCGCCCTGGTAGGTGATGGTGTTGCCGGCCACGTCTTTCTCCGGGAACAGTGCCGCAATCGCCGCCCGGCCACGGGCATAACTGCCTTGCCGTACACCGCCGCTCTCGTTGTACTCGCGACCGCCCGCCTCCAGCTCGGCAAAGTACACCTCACGGGCAAACACCCGTTGCTGCTCGGCCGGCAATTGCATGAAGTAAGCCACGGCCTGCTCGCTGTCACCGGCAAAACCGAAGCGCTCGGTCAGCCACGCCACCAGTTCGTTTTCGTAGGTCTTGGCCACCTTGCCGCCCGAGGCCGACAACGGTTCACCCGCGGCCAGCTGGTTGGCCGGGTTGAGGTAAGCCGCCACAAAGCGCTGGTAATCCCCGCCGTTGGCACCGACACCGGCCTGCATGACGATGCTTGCGCCTGGACGCAAGTCGCCGGCAAGGATCGGCCCGAGACTCGTCACGCTGACCTTGTCGTCCATCACGATATTGCGCCCGGCAGTGATCTCCAGCGCGCCAGGCCCTGCGATGTTAAAGCTGCTGTAGATAATGTCGCGTCCGGCAGAAACGATGGAAATGTCGGTGGCGTTGTTGTGAACGAACAGGTTGCCCGTGGTGAGCACGCCCGGATAAATCTCGCCATTGTCATTGGGGTTGGCACCGCTGCTGACGATATCGCGCCCGGCCATCATCCATACCGGCCGGCTGCCTTCGTACCAGGTCTCTCCGTTATGAGGCACATTGATGGTGTTGTAGCCGATGATCCGGCCGCTGCTGACGCCAACCAGATCCCCGGTCACGGCGTAGAAACGTGAAGGATCCGCCCTGTTGCTCAACGGCTCAGCGGCTGTGCCCGGGCCGAAAGCGAACAACGACAGCCCCTGGTTGCCGTAGGTGTTGTAGTTGCCCGTGCTGGACGTGTTGCCGTAGTTGCTCGCTCCCAGGCTGGCAACAATGGCCGGACTCCAGGGGGTCGCCATGCTGCTCGGCGCCGAACCGGACTGGGTGACGGTAAAACCACCGGCGTAAATCGAGTCCTGCGCCAAGAACTGCAGTTGCCCGTTTTTGCCAGGGGCCAGGAGCAGCGGGTAGGTGTAGCTGGGGAAATCACGAAATGTGGCGGCTTTGCCATAGTAAAGACTGCCGCTGGCCGCAGTCGCCCTGACGATCGATGGATAGACGACCGCCATATCCGTGTTAGCCGCAGCGCGGACAAAAGGCGTCAGGTTACCGCCCTCGGCATACAGATCGATGGCGGTGTTTGGGGTCCATAAGCTAAACCAACTGCTGGAGCCACCGTTCACGCCGTCACGGCTGAAGGCAGAGCGGTTGTACTGGTGCACACGCCCTGCATCTTCAACCGTCTGCACCACCAGGTCGCCCAAGGTCTGCAAGCTGAACGTAGAGTCGCCTGCCACCAGGGTCAGGCCACCTTGCGGCGCACTTCGGCTGGCCCGCAGCGGTTCCTGCGCACGGACCTCGCCAGGAACCTGGATCCCGACACCGTACTGCAAGTCGATGCGCCCGATGCTGGTGGCCTGCACTTGCACATTGCCGCGAGTATTCACCAGCACGCCATTACGACTGTCGGGAACTTCCAGGGTGGCGACAGGGTTGAACGCACCGCTGACGCGCACCCGCATGTCGCCGCCACCGGTCAGTTGCAGGCTGCCGTCGCTGTTTACCCGGCCGGTGCTGCCGACTGCCAGTACCAGGCCCTGGGTACGTTTGTTGGTGAGATCCCCAACGAAATTCGGGATGTTCAACGTGCCCGCATCGCCGCCCACATTGACATCCAGATCACCGCCACCCAACGTGCCGAAACCGGTGAAGCCAACCAGGTTGTCAGCGACGATATTGGTGTAGGTGCCAAAGTTGATCCACCACGCCGTGGGCTGGGCCTGCCCGCCGGTTGCGAAATTGCCACTGCCCTGTCGCCACAACCAGGTGCCGACTTCGGCCGTATTGCTGCCCCCGTCATAGGGGTCGGGGCGCGAAGGGACTGAGAGACCTCCGGCATCCAGGTGGCCTGTCAGGTTGCCACCGACGTTCAGCGTCAGGTTACCGCCCGCCTCCGGGTACCAGGCGCGGTACAGGCTCTGGCTGCCGCCATTGACGAACTGTTCGAAGTAGCTGTTGGGATCCTTGAGTACCGTGGTGCCGCCCGCCAGGGCGCGCGGCTGGTTGAAAGGGTCGCCCGCCTCAGTGGTGGTGGACGAGGTGCCGGCCGTGTACACCCCGTACGTCGAGTTCACAGTCAGGTTGCCCGCGCTCAACAATTGCAAGTCGCCGGTGCCGGTACGGACCACGCTGAACAGCGAATTTGACGGGGTTGGCGCGTACTCCTTGCCGCCCATGGCCACACAATACGCCGGTGTGCCCTGGCAGAATTCCGCCACGGTCTGGCCTACCATTTCGAGCATCCAGGCGTCATCCATCGCACTTCCGGCCTGAACAATAATCCCCTGCTCAGCCAGTTCATCGGCGGCCTGTTTGCTCCAGGCAAAGGCCGCTTTGGCGCCGCAGTAATCCGGGAAATTGTTGCAGAAATCCGCAATCGAACCCAGGCCGAACTCATCCAGAATGGATTGATCTACCGGGTCGCCCTCTTTGATCACCACCCCTGCGTCTCCCAGGTCGCTAACCGCATGGGCAGTCCAGACCAATACCCCTTTAGGCGGCAACTCTTTGGCGAACATACCGTAGTGGCTGTCAGCCAGACGCAGCGTGCCGCTGCTCGGGTCCGGCTTGAGCAGCCGACTGTCCGCAGCCTCGGTGTCAGCCCCGGCGACCAGACGCAATGACCAGGATTGGGAACCTTCGGCCAGCATTGGGGAAATGGCCCAGAGTTGCCCCTGCCGCCCGGCCACTTCAGGGCGCAACTCAATCGAATCCACCCCGCCCACCAGCTTGACATCGGTGCCGACCGGAATCAGCGCGCCACGCGCCAGGGCGATATTGCCATCCAGGGTGACGACATTCTTGCCCCCGTCCAAAGCCCCGTTCAAGCCAGGCAATGGCACGCCTTTGGGCCAGATCATGGCTCGCAGTTGGGTGGGCTGGTTCAGCAAGGTGCCGGCTTCCAGTTGCACCCCGGCTTGCAGGGTATACGGCTGGTTCAACAGCGTGCCGGCCGCCAACAACACAGTGCCCGACGCATCCAGTACCGCGGCCGCGAGCACAGTGCCTGCCGGCAAGGTCAGGTCCTGGGCCAGCGTTGCCCGGGCTGGCAGGCGGGTGCCGGCCACCACGGTCATGCCTTTGATCGGCAAATCGTAGTTCAGCACCGAGCCGCCGATGTAGGTAGTGCCATCGGCCAGGACCACGCCATTGCCCGGCACGATGATCTCGCCGCCGGTGAAGTCCCGGCCCGCCAATAACAGCCAGCCCTTGTCATTCATCGTTTCCGGTGGCGGCGAGAAGCCGTCGTTGAGGCTGCCATAGATGTTCAGGTCGCCGCCGGCCCGCAACGTCAGGCTGCCGGACTCGCCCGAACCATACACCGAGGTTTTCTGCGTGTTGGGGTTGAGGCTGGCGTAGCGGTAGCCGGAAAGGTCGACATCTCCCTGCACCACCAGGTCGCCGTCCGGGGTCTTGCTGATGATCTCCACGCCCGGGCGCAGGTGGAACGCGTCGGCGTAAGTGGCGTTGTTCAAACCGGCCAGTTTGTTGTTCAACAGAGTGGTGTTTTGCAACGCGGCGTTGATAAACGCCGTGCTCAGCACGTGCTTGCCATCCAGGTACGCCTGATCGATGACCTGGTACGGCTTGCCGCTGGCGGTCGGGTCGGTCATCAGCGGCGCATCGTCGTAAGTCGCCATGCCGTTGAGGGTGATCACCCGTGCGCCTTGGATCGTCAGGTTGCCACGGGCATCAATGGCAATGTCATTGGTGTTGATGCGCGGTGCGTTCAACTCCAGGGTGCCGCGATTACGTCCGTCATTGCCTGCCGTGCCTGACGTGCCGTGACGCAGGTCGATCGTCGCGCCATCGCCCAGGGTCAGTTGCCCGGTGCCGGACCCCAGCACCACCATCGCCCGGTTCGGTGAGTCGATGATCTTGCCGTAGCTGTCGACCCGCACCTGGCTGCCGTGGGCATCCAGCACGGCACTGCCGTCGAGGGTCAGGCCTGTTTTGCCCGCCAGGTTGATGCTGCCGACGCGCTCACCGCTGGCATCCACCAAGCCGGTGACACGCAGGCTGCCGTTGTCCACCGAGACGTTGAGGGTGTTGGCCTTGAGGCCGTTGCCGATGGTCAGGTCGCCCTGCTTGAGCTGGAAGCTGCGCGCGCCGAACACTTCGCCCTGGTTCAGGCGCTGGTTGAGTTCAGCAAACTGCTGATCCAGCGAGCCACTGGCGCCCAGGCGCTGGGCCTGGATTTCCACGATGCCGCCTGCATACGGCACATAGGTGCCACCCGCGTTGTAGTAACCGCTGCTGCGCCCCAGGATCTTGCCTTGCAGGTCGACTATCCCACCGGCCGCATTCACCGCCACGGCGCGCAATTTGCCGCCCTGGTTGTACTTGGCCGACAGGTCGATGGTCGAGCCCGCCGCCTGCCGGATATTGCCATTGCGGCTGTCGAGCAGCACATCGCCGCCTGCGCCATATTGGGTGATGTCGTTGAACACCACCGCACGACCGGCCACGTCGATCAACGCTTGATCGGTCAGCACCACATCGTCAGTGGCCTCCAGCGTGACCTTGCCGCTCGGCAAGACCACAGCGGTGGCCAGGCGAACGGTTTGACCTTTGAACGACAGTTCGCCGCCGTAGCCTGTGGCCGCACCACGGGTGTCGGCAGCCCCTGCGACATCAATCGTGCCGCCAGCGGTGATGCGGTTCAGCGAGCCGCCTTCACCGGTCATCAACGGCGTCACGATGTTGAGGTTGCCGCCGCTGTAGGCAAAACCGGTGACCGGGTCATACGCGCCCTGGCGTTGATACACCGACAGGCTGCCTTTGTAGTTGGCCGTAATCCGCTCGCTGGCATTCAGGTTGACGTTGGCAAAGCCCAGTACCAAACGGTCAAAGACCGTGTTGGTGTTTGCCTGGGCAAAAGGCCCATAACCGAACTCGATACGCTCGGCGTTGATATCCAGGCGTCCGCTGCCATTACCGGCACCGTTCTTGATGACCGCGCCAGGCCCGCCTGTGGCGCCTTGCCAAATCAGGTTGGCGGTGTGAATGCTCGCCACATCATCGGCATTGCCCGAACCGTAGATCGCCGGCGTCGACAGCACCAGATTGCTCAGCAACGACTTGCCGGTCACCGAATCATAAGTATCAAGGGTGGTGGTGCCGTAGAAGTTGAACGCCTGGCCGGCCGACAGTTGCAGGGTTTCCAGCGCCGGAGCACCGGCCTGGGTGTCTCCGCGCATCAAGCGTTCGAGCACTTGCTGGTTAAGGGTCAGGCCTGATGGCAACACATTGCGCGCAGCGGCATCGGCCAGCCCCGCCGCGCTGCCGACGTTGATATTGCTCAGGGCCAGCGCCAGGTGGCGGGTTCCGTAGCGCACCTGGTCGTCCAGCTGCAGAGCGGTGTCGGTCGCCGCGATGATACTGCCCTCGGAATAGATCGAGGTCTGGCCCGAGCAATTGCCGCTCGGGCACACGCCGATCTTGATTCCGCCCGAGGGGTTATTGGTCAGGTTTACGTAAGGCAGCACATTGAGCAGGCCGTTGGACACGGCCAGCATGCTTGGCACGCCCTTATAAACAAAGCCGTCACGCGCGTCATAGGCCGCCGCACCGCGCCCAAGAGTACTGATCGAAGCGCCCTGCTCGACCACGATATCGCCGGTGCCCGCCACCATGATCACTTCCGGCGCCGACAGGCTTGCACCGCTGCGCAGGGTGATCCCGTAACCCACGGTGTTAGCGCCGTAGGGGAATTGGATGATATTACCGTTACGGCCATATTCCACTTGGGTCAAACCGCCGATAATCAGGCGCTTGGCGCCCAGATTATTAAGGCTTTGGGCGGTGAGGGTCAGGCCCTCGTAGGCTGGCAAGGGACTGTTGGCATCAACGATCTGGGTCTCTCGGCTCTCGGCAGTGCTACCGCCCAGGTTGATCACACCCACCGTGCCGCCGTAGCCGCCTTTCGCCGCTTCAAAGTTGCCAACGCCCTGGAACGAGAACGTCTCTTTGCCCCCGCCGCCGTTAAACGCCAGCTTGAGGGTTTTGGCGTCCACTTCCAGCATTGGCCGTGGTACACCGAGCCTGGCGGCATCGGCAATGGCGAACTGAGCGTAGCTGGTTTCGTTGTACTGGGAGTAGCGGCGCAAGGTGTCGGCCGAGGTCAGGATCACCTGGCTGTTCACGCTGTTGTGAATGCCGGTGTTGATAATCGACAGTTGCCCGGCCGTCGACCACGAACCGTTGCGCATCAGCGTGGTGGCGCCGTCGCTGCCCTGTGCCGCGAGACCGTTGATCTCAACCCGGAAGGCCCCCGGTTTCAACGCGTAGGTGGACGGCATCAAGGTGTAGGTGCCTGCCGGCAATCCCGGCACGCCGGCACCGATGGTGATCTGCTGGCCCAGCAGCGGGGTACTGGCGCCGGCTTCGCCAGCCACCGGCGCATAGCCTGATTGCACGCCCGGCACGATGGCATAGACCGGGTTGGTGCTCAGCCCCGGCAAGGTGAAACCGCCATTGGCCCCGAACTGCACCAGCGGGTTGAAACGCGCATCGGTGGAACCGCCGCGCCCGGAAATAAAGCCGGCACCCAACAATTCGCCGCCACCGGACAGGTCCAGCGTGGCGTCGGGCAATACGTCCACCGACTTGCCGCCCAAAATCACCCCGACCGACAGCTCTCCACCGTTGGTCGCTCCGATCCCGCCCTGCCCGGTGAAGACCACGGTCTTGCCGTTATAGCGATAAACCTGGCCATCCACGGTGCCGCCATACGGCAACACCAGGCCCTTGGCGCTGACCGAGGTCAGGCTGCCGGGCAGCAATTCGACCTGGGTACTGCCCAGGTTGCCGAGTTCGATCAACCCCAGCGGCGCACGCAATACGCCGCCCTGCTTGATGGTGGCGGCACCCAGTTGCAGGCGCCCGAACACCGAGTCCGGTGCAACGCCATTGTCATCGCCGACCTTCTCAATCGTCAGGGTGCGCGTCGGGTCGAAGATCATTTGATTGCCATTGACGCCGATACCGCCCACCAGCACTTGGGCCTTGATCTCGGAGCCCGGGTAGATGCGCGCGGCGCGCAGGGTCATGTCGCCCGCCGAACTCAAGAGGGTACTGAAGCCGCTGGGCGTATTGCCGCCGTCGCTCCCCGCCAGGAAGCGCAGGTCGCCACGGCTGTTGAGCCGGACCTGATCGAAGCCCTGATCGGCACCAAAGGCGAAGCGGTCGCGGATGTCCAGCAAGTCGCTGTCGACGGTCAAAACGCCCTGGCTGCGGAAAGTCGGCGAGGTATCGCGGATATACGCCCGGGTCCACGCTTCCATCCCGGGCTTGTCCGGCTCAAGCAAGCCGCTGAGCAGCACATGGGGAGCACTGAGATTAATCTGCGAAGTCGGGTTCGCGTTACGGGTCAGGCCAATACCGCCGGAATACAGCTGCAGGCTTTGCCCCATGTGCAGCGAGGCATCACCGTCAACGTTCAACGCCCCCCGCACCAGCACTGTCAGGTTGTCAAAACCACCGGCCTGAATCTGGTCAATTCCGAGTGCGCCGTGACCGTAAATCAACGCGTCTGCCGCCGCTTCTGCGTTGTCGGGCAAGGCGCTGGCCTGATGTTGACGGTTGATCACCAGTTCACGGACCGGCAGCACACGGTCCTTGACGTGCAGCTTCAAGTAATACGGCGACTCCAGTGCCAGCGCCAGACGCCCGCCGGCCGCTCCGGCGCCACCGGCATTGGCCACGAAACTGCCGTCCAGGTACAACCCGTTGTTGGAAGCAAAAGCAATGTTGCCGCCGTTGCTGGCCACCAGCGCGCGGCCCTGGCCCGGCAGATCGAGCAGCGCCTGGCTGCCGGACGCATCCAGGCGTGCACCTTCGCGCACCACCACAAACAGGTCGCTGGCCTTGGCTATGCCGGTGACCGGATCAACATCGCCACCGACGGTGATCTGGCCGCCATTACGCACCTGGCCATACACACCGCCACGATTGTCAACAGCGGTCACCGCCCGCGAGGCCACGTCAATCACCGCTGTTTCGCCGACCCAGATCGAGCGGCCATGGCCATTGCCTTCGACTTGTGTGGCGTCAGCGCTGCTCAAGCCCGCCAGGCTCACCGTGCCGCCCCAGGCATTGAGCGTGCCGTCGACGGTCAATTGGCCGATGCTGCGCAGGTTGATCCCCTGGCCGGGGTCGACGCTAATCACCGCGCCTTTGCCGACGGTCAGGGCGGTGGTCGCGGCCAGCGCGCCTGAAGCGATGGTGGTACCGGCGTTGAGGTTCAGGCTGGCACCACGGCGTTGAGTCAGCACGCCTTTGACGGCGTCTTCCTGGTACAGCCCAGGTGTCCAGCGCTCCAGCGCCGTGGTCGGGTCGCTGCCGCTTGGGGTGGACAGAGCCTGTTCGCCCAAACGGTAGACCGGCATGGACACATCGACCCGGGTGCCGTCAGTGACCAGCAGCCCTTCGTTGCCGGTAATGTCGTAAGCCGAGAAGCCCTTGTTGAAGAAGTCCCCTGCCAGGTGCAGGGTGTCGTCGCCCGGCGAACCGGCGTTATCGCCAATCTGCACCTTGCGCGCCTGTACGGCCAGCGTGCCGCCGCCGCTGACACCGTAACCGCGAATCTCGCTGCCCAGCTCAAGCGCGTTCAAGGCCGCCAGAGTCGCGCTGCCGCCCTTGCCACCGATGACCTTGCCGTCCAGGCCAATGGTGGCCCCGGAGGACACGTCCACCACACTGCCTGGCGCCAGTTGCACATCGCCGGTGCTGCGCAGCGACACCTTGCCGCCATTCAGATACGCCGCGCCGGCGTTGTTGACGCCGTCCTGCGCCAGGTTGCTCCAGCGCCCGGAAGCATCCAGCCTGGCCCCTTCGGTCACCTTGACCAAAGCCTGGGTACCTGCCGTTGGCAGCAGGTACACATCGCCGACAACCATGTTGCGATCTTTGTCCGGCTGGTTAAGCAGGTTGCCCGCATTGAGGCTGCCACCGTGGGCAGTCAGGTTGGCATTGACCGCCACCCGAGGCGCAAACAGGGTGATGTCGCCACCGTCGGCCACTTTAAGCGCACCGTTGACGTTGATCTGTTGCGTGGCGGCGGCTTTGATCGCGCCCAGTTCGAAGCCGTTGAGTTGGTCACTGTCAAGCATCACCTTGCCCTGGCGGTCAGCGGGCAAGGCCGTGTCCAGGTCCAGGCCATCGGCGATCTTTTGCGCGCCGGGCTCGAACAGAATCTCGCCGGTCACCGGGTTCAGGTTGTAGCGCAAGGTGCCGGTACTTTTATTGAACACCGGTGTGTAGCTGCCGATGATCAGTTGCGCGCGTTGCGCGGCAGCCTTTTGCGACTGCTGATAGCCATCGATGTTGATCGTCGGGGTGCTGCTCTGGCGATCGCCCTGGAACACGTCGCTGATCAATTGGCCTTCAAGCACCGCGCTGGTGGTGCCGATCACCAGCTTGCCCGCGTCGCGGCCTACGGTGTAACCCGCCTCGTAGCGTTGCTGCGCGGCAATCAGCGGGTTGTAGTAATGGTCGGTGCGGCCCCAGCGGGCGCTGGCGTCTTCAAAGCCCTTGTAGAAACCCGAGTAGAGAATGTCCCCCGGTGCTTTGGACAGCTCATAGAGGCGACCGTCCGGGCCCTTGAGCCAGCTTTGCCGGATGTAGCCGTCCTGCACATCAATCGTACCGCCCGACAGGTTGAACTGGGCGCCCTGCTCGGTCACCACTTCCTTGCCGGTAAACGTCAGCGTGCCGCCCTGGGCCATCCACTCGCTGACGGTATGCCCCTGGGTGCCGAGGTAACCGCCGACTTCCAGCAGGCCACCGGCGGTGTACCAGCGATCGGTGGCGTAGCCGTTGGTGCCCGCAGGCACAAACACCAAGTCACGCAGATCAACCCACACATCGTTGTTGATCAACTGGCCGTCGTCACGGTTGACCGGCGCATCGCGCTGTTCGTTACCCTGGACGTTGATCTTGATGTTGTTGGATTCCATCGACACCTTGACGCCAATCGCGCCGGACACATCGATCATCGCTCCGTCACGCACCAGGCTGCGCTGGCCCGCCGTCACCGCGACCTGGCCGCCGGTGGCCAGGGTGATCGAGCCGTCCTTGAACTCCACGGTGCCGCCGCTGACGATCTCCACCCGGGACTGATCGATACGGTCACTGACCGTGCTCAGGTTGTTGAAGCGCCCGGTGGCCATATTGACCGCGTCCGGGCGGCCATCGAGGTTGATCAGGCCGTTGTCGCGCTGGCTGTTAAGCGCCGTGTTGCCGGTGTTGTCGAGAAGGATTGCAGTGGTGCTGCCCTGCCCCAGGGTCACGCTGCCCGTGGTATCGGTGACCGAGTTGAGCAGGTGGACGGTGCCCCGGTTGTCCACCGAAGTGCTGGCCAGGGCCACGCCGTTTTGCTGCACCTGGTGCCCGGTCAGGGTGATATCGCCCGTAGCAGCCAATATCAGCCCATTGTTGCTCACCTTGCCCGCACCGCTGCCCGGCTTGAGGCTGGTGGCCACTTCGTTGCCACGGGTGGTGGAGTTCTGGTTACCCGAGGTGCCCACGCCACGGCGAATATAAAAGCTGTCGCCAGCGGCCAGGGTGGTCTGGCCCTTGGCGGTGATGATCGTGCCGGCGTTCTCGACCTCGGAGCCCAACAGCAAGGCGTAGCCGCCGGAGTCGGTGGACCGCGTCGGGGTGTGGGTCTGGATCAGCGCGCCACGTTGCACCTCGACCTTGCCCGCGGCATCAGTAAAGGTCGGCTGGGAGCCGTTGATGTCGACGTAAATCCCGCGCTGGGTGAACTGCTCATCGGTGATGTTGGCGGCGGCGGCCACCAGGTTGCGCACGTTGACCTGGCTGGTGCCGCTGAAGACCACGCCGTTACGGTTCATGATCATCACCGTCCCGGCGCCGGTGATCTGACCCTGAATCTCGCTGGGCCGTGCGTTGGGATCGTTGACCCGGTTGAGCAAGGCCCAGTTGGACTGCTGCTGGAAATCCACGGTGGTGTTGCGCCCGACGTTGAAGGTTTCCCAGTTGAGGATCGCCTTGTCGGCGGTCTGCTCGATGGTCACCGTGGTCTTGCCGCCGGCCTGGCTTTGGGTCGGCCCTTTGGCATTGACCCAGCCTTGGGTCAGGCTATTGTCGACCTGCAGGCCACCTTTGCCCAGGCCATCGGGAATCGTCGAGACCTGGCCAAGCGCAGCCTGCCGGCCGGCCGCCTGAGCCGCCTGCTGGGCGGCAATCGCCGCGACGCTGTTGTTCAACGTGCTGATGGACCGTGCCAGTTGCTGATTGACCTTTGCCTGTTGATTCAACGCCGGGATCCCCGGCACCTGCCCGGCGCCGAGACGTGCCGCCGTGGTGGCCTGGGAGGCGCCCTTGTCGGCAAACCAGCCGGAACTGAACGCCGCCGAAGCGGCATGGGCATTGCCCGCCACCATCAACAAGGCAATGGCCTGGGCCAGTGGCTTCAGGCGCAGGACTGTCTGGGCGCGCGGCGCCCGGGCATTCAGGTTAACCAGTGGTGTGCAGCGGACCATCAGGAATCTTCCTTATTTGTAATCGCCCGGGGGCAAGACACGCTCATGTATGAGGGTTAGGCGGTTGGCGAGGGACGGGACTGAACTTCTGTCATCGAAAGTTCATATGAGGCTGTTAACGAAAAAAAAATCAGCAACGGCACAGGCCGTTGCTGATCGGTGTTGCGGGGTCGTGGAACGCTTGGGTTACAGCGGACGACCAATACCGTTGCAGATGTTCGACTTGCCGATGCTCAGGTCGCTGCCAGCGCTGAGGAAGGTGTCGTTGATTGCGGTTTTCCAGGTGGTTGGCAGTGGCACGAAGCGGTTGTTGCGGATAGCCGTATCGTTGCTGCTGAACGCGTTGGTGTTGTAATGACGGGTGAAGAACGTGCGGACCTGGGAGGTCTGGTCAGCGTTGGCGTAGCACTGGCTGAACACCACGTTGGTGAAGCCCAGGATTGGGTAACCGGTGCTTGGGTAGGCGACGACGCTTGGGTCGGTAGCGCTGGTGGTAGCCGCAAACACTGGGACCCAGTTGTTGGGCAGGGTACGGTTGGCGATGGCAGGTACAGCCACCGCGCCGATGGCCGCCGACACGTTGCCTGGAGCAGGCGAAACACCGGCGACGGTTGCCACCTTGGTGGCGTCATCCAGACCGGCCAGGGTAGCGGCCGCGTAATCCGGGCTCATGTAAGTGATGCGGCCGTCAGCAGCGTTCAGCGTGCTCATTACGCCAGCGCTGGTGTCGGCGTAGAAACCACCGGCCGGGTTGGCTTGTTGCAATGGGTTAAGTGCGCCGGCCGGCAAGCCGCCGGAGAAGCTGCTGCCGAAGGCCTGAGTCACGGCAAAGGTGCCGCCTTCCAGGGCCGGGCTGCACTTGGCGTTCAGGAAGCGCGTGAACAGCTCGGTGGTGCCGCTGTTTTCTTTGCGATAGATCACGGTGATCGGGCCGGTACGGCCGGAGTCCGGGATCAGGTCCCAGGTAGTCAGACGACCCGAGAATACACCGCACAGATCGTTGACACTGAGGTTGACGGTTTTACCCGCCACACCGGCCTTGTTGAACGGAATGGCAACCGAAGTGGCCACCGAAGGCACTTGGATCAGCGGGCCCCAGGCAGAGCCATGGGCAGACACGTAGTTGCTCAGCTCGGTAGAAGACAGCTTGGAATCGCTGCCTGCCCAGTGCACGTTCTTGCCGGTGACGGTGGCGTCCAGCTTGCTGTAGTCGTTGTTCAGGAAAGCAGCCTTGCCGTTGCCGCTGCCCACGCCGATGTACGGGGCGAAACCGGCAGTCAATACGCCGGCAGTCTGGTACAGCGGTTGTGGCAGGGTGGCGCCGCCGCCGTTGACGTCAGCCATTGCAGCCTGGGCCGAGCACAGTGCAGCGAGGGTCATGGATACCGCGAGAACGTTGCGCTTAAACATGAAGAAGCTCCTTTCGTCGTGTTTGTACGTTGGGGTAGATGACGCTATGGCTTCGGTCCCGGGCTGTGTTCCGGGGGTCACCAGGGGTGAGGCCATGGGTATGAAATCTCGCAGCATCCGATGACAGTCAAAGGAAAAAACCTCGGGAGGAACGGCTTGATTTTTAAAAAGATTCTCGGGTGTTTTGGTCACACTTTTGAACGGTTTGGGGGTGAGGTGACAGCGAGGTTTCAGCCCGGGTTTCGAGCACCGGGCTGGAGGCGTTACGGGCCGAGTGGTGGGGTTGGGCAGATGACAGAATGAGGAACCCGAGGTTGGGACCCGCGTGTCAGGCACTCGAAAATAGTGTTGAAGAAACGCAGTTCAAATGTGGGAGCGGGCTTCGTCAGCAGTCAGGTCACCAACTGGTTGATTTCGATGATCGGCAGCAGCACCGCCATGACGATGACCAGCACCACGGCGCCCATCACCACGATCATCAATGGCTCCAGCAACGCAGTCATGCCCATCGCCCGACGCTCGATATCCCGCGACAGGGTTTGCGCCGCACGCTCCAGCATCGGCGGCAACGAGCCGGTCTTTTCGCCGCTGGCGATCAGGTGGATCAGCACCGGCGGGAAGACCTTTTCCACCGCCAGCGCCGGGGCCAGGTTGACGCCCTCGCGCACCTTGGCGGTGGCGTCGGTGACGCACTGGCTCAGGCGGTCATTGGACAGGGTCTGGCGCGCCGCTTCCAGGGCCCGCAACAACGGCACACCGGCGCCGCCGAGAATCGCCAGGGTCGAGGCAAACCGCGCGGTGTTGAGCCCCAGCACAAACCGCCCGATCAGCGGCAAACGCAGCACGCGACTGTGCCAGCTCAACCGTGCCACGGGGTTGCGCAGGTACAGGCGCCAGCCCCAGAAACCGCCCACGATCCCGGCAAAACACAGCCAGCCCCAGGCGCGGATAAAGTCACTGGCATTGAGCATCGCCAGGGTCAGCCCCGGCAGGTCCTGACGGGCCTGGGAAAACGCACTGACCACCTGGGGCACCACATAGCTCAGCAGGAAAATCACAATGCCGATGGACACCAGCCCCACCACGCCCGGGTAGATAAACGCGGTGAGAATCTTGCCCCGCAGGTTGTTGCGTTCCTCGATGTAATCGGCCAGGCGCTCCATGACCTGGGCCAGGTCGCCGGACTCCTCCCCCGCCGCGATCAGCGCCCGGTAAATCGACGGAAAATCCCGCGGCCGCGCGGCCAATGCATCGGCCAGGCGCATGCCGCTGCGCACGTCGGCACGCACCGCGCTCAGGGTCTGGGCGATGTGTTTTTTCTCGGCTTGCTCCACCGTGGCGCTCAACGCCGCCTCCAGTGGCAGGCTCGCACCCAGCAGGCTCGCCAGCTGCCGCGTGGCCCACGCCAGGTCGTTGTCCGAGAGCTTGGCGCTGAACAGACTGCTACCGCCGGCTGGCGGGGTGTTGTTCTCGACCTGCACCCGCAAGGCCGTGAGGCCACGGCTGCGCAGGTGGGCAAAGGCGCCGCTCTGGCTGTCTGCCTCAAGGTGCCCGGACTCCAGCTTGCCGGTGGCGTCGGCGGCTTCGTAGCGGTATCGGTTCATCAGGCGTCCCGTGTTACGCGCAGGATTTCTTCGGGGGCGGTGGCGCCGCTGCGCACCCAGCGCTCGCCGTCTTCGCGCATGCTGAACATGCCGGCCCGGCGGGCGGCGGCTCTCAAGTCCTGCTCGCCGGCGCCCTGGTGAATCAGGCTGCGCAGCTCGTCGTCGATACAGAACAATTCATGAATGCCGGTACGGCCGCTGTAGCCGATCTGGTTGCACTGCGCGCACCCAACCGGCCGCCAGGTGCCGGGCGCTGCCGGGTCTTCCTGCTTGCAGTGCGGGCACAAACGGCGCACCAGGCGCTGGGCCAATACGCCGAGCAAAGAGGACGCCAGCAGAAACGGTTCGACGCCCATGTCGATCAGGCGGTTGACTGCTGAAACGGCATCGTTGGTGTGCAAGGTGGCGAGCACCAGGTGGCCGGTGAGCGAGGCTTGCACGGCAATTTGTGCGGTCTCCAGGTCGCGGATTTCGCCGATCATGATGATGTCCGGGTCCTGGCGCAGGATCGCCCGCAGGGCCAGGGCGAAGGTCATGTCGATCTTGGCGTTGACCTGGATCTGGCTGATGCCCGGCAGGTCGTATTCCACCGGGTCTTCGACGGTGAGGATATTGCTGGTGCTCGCGTCCAGCCTTGCCAGGGCGGCGTAGAGGCTGGTGGTTTTGCCACTGCCGGTGGGGCCGGTGACCAGCACGATGCCGTGGGGCTGGCGGATCAGGGTGTCGAGTTTGCCGAGCACGGCGGGGTCCATGCCGAGGGTTTCCAGCTGCAGGCGCCCGGCTTGTTTGTCCAGCAGGCGCATCACCACGCGTTCGCCGTGGCCGGTGGGCACGGTGGACACGCGAATGTCGATGGGGCGACCGGCCACGCGCAGGGCGATGCGACCGTCCTGGGGCAGGCGTTTTTCGGCGATGTCGAGTTGGGCCATGATCTTGATGCGCGAGACCAGCGCGCCGTGCAGGGCCTTGCGCGGGGACACCACGTCACGCAGGGTGCCGTCGACGCGGTAGCGCACCACGGAGTGGGTTTCGTAGGGTTCGATATGGATGTCGCTGGCTTCGTCGCGGGCGGCCTGGGTGAGCAAGGCGTTGATCATGCGGATCACCGGGGCGCCGTCCTGGGTGTCGAGCAGGTCGGTGATTTCGGGGATGTCTTGCATGAGGCGGTCGAGGTCCACCTCGTTTTCGGCGGCGCCCACGACGGCGGCGGCGCTGCCGGTGTCGGCATAGGCGGTGGCGAGGAGGCCGTCGAGTTCGTCGTCGCGCACCTGGACGAGCTGGGTCTGGCCGAACTGGCGATGGACTTCGCTGATGGACCAGCCCGGGGTTGAGGGGCAGATGGTCAGCGTCGGGCCCTGGGTTCCCGGGTGGAGGAGGATGCGCTGGGATTTGGCCCAGGCGTAGGGGAGTAGGCTCATGGCTGTGTCCGGTGGTTGGTGTACATATCCATTCCTTCGGTTATGGCTACTTAGGGTTCCGCTCTTACAGCGGCTCACTTTTGAACAGCGCAAAAGTAAGCAAAACGCTCTTGCCCCACCACTCGGCACCTCGCCTAGGCTCGGTGTGCCCTCACTCCGGTACTACTCCGCGGGCCGCCGCGACGGGGCGTCCCTGCCCCGTCGCGGCTAAACCGGCGTCCTGCCGGTTTACCCGCTCCGTACTACCTGCGTTCGGCCAGCGTGGTTTAACGGGGCGCCTAAGATCAAGATCAAAAGCAGATCAAGAACACAGCGGCCTACAGGCCGGCTTGAGTGGTGTGAAGCAAAGGCAAAAGCAAAATCAAAATCTAAAGCGGGCACGGTCAAATGTGGGAGCTGGCTTGCCTGCGATGGCCTCGCCTCGGTGCATCTGAAAAACCGAGGTGTCTGCATCGCAGGCAAGCCAGCTCCCACAGAAAAGCAGCTCTGTTTTCGCTTTGGCTTTTGATCTGGCTTCTACCACTCAAGCCGGCCTGTAGGCCGCTGTGCTCTTGCTCTTGCTTTTGATCTTGATCTGACTGCCCCAATAAGCCCGAGGCCGAACGCAGGGATTGAGGAGCGGGTAAACCGGCAGGACGCCGGTTTAGCCGCGACGGGGCAGGGACGCCCCGTCGCGGCGGCCCGCGGAGCAATGCCGGAGTGAGGGAACGCCGAGCCCCAGCGAGGCGCCGACAGGCGGGGCAGAGCCCTTTGGTTACTTTGGGGCTTTTCCAAAGTGACCCGCTGTAAGAGCGGAACCCTAAGCAGCCGTTACCGAAGAAACGGATATGTACACCATCCCGCCCCCGAAAAAGCATCACCGCGGCACCGCCCGAATCACCGCCCTAACCCCCTGCGCCTCGGGAATCGCCTTATCCACCGAAGGCAACTGCGGCGCCTGCACATCCGGCATCGCCCAGCTGTGCTCCGGCTGCAACCCACCCTGAGCCCTGCGCATAAACTCATAGCGATTCAGCGTAATACTGCGCCCCGCCCCACTGTCGCGAATAATGTAGGGCCGCAAAAACACCATCAAATTCGTCTTCGTCACACTGCGCTTTTCATTCCTGAACAACGCCCCCAACCCAGGGATATCCGACAACCACGGCACCGCGTCATTGCTCTGGCTATAGCCATCCTGCAACAACCCGCCGAGCACCATGATCTGCCCGTCATCCAGCAAAATACTCGTATCAATCGCCCGCTTGTTCGTCACCGTCCCCGCATCCACCGAGGCCCGCGTGTCGACACTGCTGACCTCCTGGTAGATATCCAGCTTCACCGTCCCACCCTCGGAAATCTGCGGCCGCACGTTCAGCTTCAACCCCACCTCCTCGCGCTGCACCGTCTGGAACGGGTTGTTGCTGGTGCCCCCGCCACCCGTCACATAACTGCCGGTGACAAACGGAATCGTCTGCCCCACAAAAATGCTCGCCGCCTCGTTGTCCAGGGTCAGCAGGTTCGGTGTCGACAGCACATTGGTCCCGCCCTTGCTCTTCAACGCCCGGGCCAGCACCTTGAGGTCCAGCACCTTGCCAATCCCCGGGATATCCACCGTGCCGTCCACCAGCCCGATGTTCAAACCCTTGGGCAGCACGTCAATGCTGGTCTTGCTGGTGGGCGCGGCATTCAACCCGCTGCCCCCCAGGTTGACCCCGCCAAAGCCACCCTTCCCGCCCAGGTTCCCGGCCTGCCACTGCACACCAAACTCGCTGGCATCGTCTTCGCCAACCTCGACGATCAGGCTCTCGATCACCACCTGGGCGCGACGCTGGTCGAGCATGTCGATCACCTCCCGCAGGTTGCGATACAGCGGGTCCGGCGCCGAGATCAGCAAGGTGTTGGTGGTGGCGTCCGCCTGGATCGTCACGCCACCGGCGCTGAACGCGGTGTTCTGGTCGCTGGCGGAGGAAGTACCGGTAGCGCTGGCGTCCTGGCCATAACCGCTGGGCTGGGCAGTGCCGCTGCCGGTGGGGGCGCCGCTGCTGTTCTGGGTGCTGCCCTGGCCGGTCTGGGTGTTGCCGCCCATGCTGCTGAGTTTTCCCCGCGCATTGTCACTGCTGCCGGTGTCGCTCTCGCCGGTCAGCAGGCCCCGCAGCGACTGCGCCAGTTTGCCGGCCTGGGCGTTGCGCAGGTACACCACGTGCATGTTGCTCGGGTTGCTCTGGGCGTTGTCCAGCTTGTAGATCAGGTTGCGCGCCAGCTCGGTGCGCTCCGGGCTGCCGGCGCGAATGATGATGGAATTGGAGCGCGGGTCACCGATCACGTTGATTTTCTGGGTCTGGTCGGCGCCCTGGGTTTCGAGGAGTTCCGAGACCATGGCGGCGATGTCCACGGCGATGCCGTTCTGCACTTTCACCACGTCGGTGTCGATAGCGCTCGGGGTGTCGATGCCGTCGATGATCTGCGCCACCCGCGCGAGGTTTTCCGCGTAGTCGGTGATCACGATGCTGTTGTTGCCGGGGTAGGCGTTGATCGGGTTGTTCGGCGACACGATCGGACGAAGCACCGGGATCAGGTTCACGGCGTTTTCGTATTGCAGGCGGAAGGTGCGGGTCTGCATGCCCTGCCCGCCCGGGTTGGCGCCACTGTAGATCGGCCCGCCCAGCAGCTTGGCATCCGCCTCCGGCACCACCTGGGCCACCCCGCCCACATCCACCACGCTGAAGCCCTGCATGCGCAGTGCTGCCAGCAGCATGTCGTAGGCCTGGTGCGCCGGTACCTGGCCTTCACTGACCAGGGTCAGGTTGCCTTTCACCCGCGGGTCTACCAGAAACTGCTGGCCGGTGGCACGGGACAAGGCACGCACCACCGCCTGGATATCAGCGTCGACGAAGTTCAGTTGCACCGGTTGGTCACCCAACGGGTTGCGCGCCTTGGCCGGTGCAGCGGCGTGGCTGCGGGCGCTGTTGCTCACCGGGTGCTGCACCCGTGGTGGCGGCAGCGGTTCGCGCTGGCGGTCCAGTGCGGTGTCGCCGCTGCGCCGGGTGTCGGCCAGGGGCTGGCCGAGTTCGCTGTCCACCAACAGCGGTTTGGAGGGTTGGGGGTTGCTGCACGCGCCCAGCGCCAACAGGAGCAAAGGGGCGACCTTGCGAAAAGGCGCAGCATTGGGCAATGACGACTTCATGAAGCTTCCTTAGCGCCAGGCGCCTGATCCATGCGAACGGTCCCGGACAAGGTGCCGGCCGAGTGTGAAGGGGTGGCCTCGCCTGCGCGTTGCAGGCGGGCCTCGGAGACTTCCAGGGAAAAGGGCCGGGGGTTGGCCAGCAGCCAGTCGACCACGGCATCCGCCGGAGCGTCCTCAAAGGTCAGGCGCCAGCTCCCGGTTTCCTGCGGCTGCAATTGATAGCGGCCCTGTAGCCCGGCGTTGTCGAGGGACTGGTGCAAGGCGGTTTCCAGGTCACCGCTGCTCGGGGCAGTGGCGACACCTTGCAGCAGCACCTGCAACGCCTCGGCCTGGCTGCGCAGTTTTGGGGTTTCGGCCTGCCAGTAATCGATCTTCTTCAGCGGTGGCTGAATCAACAGCACCCCGATCAGCAAACCGGCCAGCACCAACCCGGCGCCCATCAGCATGCGTTTTTCCCGCAGGGCCAGGCCGCGCCAGAACACCTCGGCCTGGCGGCGCAGCAGCTGCCAGCGCTTATTCATCTTCGGCCTCTTCGTCCGCATCGGTTTCGACCTGCTCGGTGAGCGGGCCGAGGGTCCAACCCTGGTCGTCGCGGCTGGCGCTGAAACCGGCCTGGGCCAGCAGCGCTTGCGCGTCAGCCGCCAGCGCCGGGCTGCGGGCGTCGGGCTGCAGGCTCACCTGGAGACGGCCTTGGGCGTAGGTCAGGCTGTCGACGCTGCCCGCCAAAGACGGCAGGCTGCTGCCCGCCAGTGCCAGCAAGCCGGTGAAGCGCTGGCCGGGCTCGGCCGCCGCACCACTCTGGCGGGCGGCCAGTTGCTGACGGGCTTGTTGCAGCGGGTTGAGAATCACCGGCAGCTCGGGGAACGCCTGGCGTACCTGTTGACTCATCAGCGCCTTGAGGCGCTGGCCTTCGTCGACCTGGCGGGCGGCGTAGAGGTTCAGACCCAGGGTCCAGATCACCACCGCCAGCGCCGTACAGGCCAGCGCCCGGCCCCAGCCACCGGTTGCCGCTGGCTGAAGCCGACCGTGCAACCCCCAGCCCGGCAGGGCGCCGCTCCAGCGGGCGTCGCCCGCCACTTGCTGCACCTCGACGCCGGTGGCAAGCAGGTCATCCAGCGCCTGCTGTCCCAGGGGATGCACGGCGCCCTGCTGCACGCTGTGGCGCAGCAACAAATAACCCTCGCTGAAGGCTGCACTCGGTTGCCCGCCGACCGGCAACGCGTAGGGCGCCGGGTACAGGCCGCGCACTTTGATTTTCAACGGGGTCGTTACCCGGCCCAAGTGCTCAAGGCTGCTTTTGGGCAACCAGCCAACCTGCACCAGGCCATTGCTTTCCCGTGGACCGTGAGCCACATGCATCAACTCCACCGGGCCGAGGATCAGCGCCTGCGCTGCACAGGTCACGGCATCGTCGATCTTGGCCGAGGCCAATTGCGGCAGCTCCAGGCTGGTCAGCAGGCTGTCTCGCGGATGCAGAAAAAACTCCGCCTGGGCATTCGCCCATTGCATCAGGCTGCCCTGCCCTTGCTGGCTGACCTGCCCCGCGCGGTCCAGCCAGGCGAACTGCACCGGGCTCTCGGCAGTGAGTTCATCCAGCGGCGGCAACGCAATGCGCAGACGTTTCATACGCCAACCCGCGACCAGATCACCTGGGGCTGGCGGTCTTCGGGGCGATACAGCAACGCCTCCAGGGTGACCCGACGCTGCTCACGGCGCGCCTGGCCCTGCACGCGGAACCACTCACTGGTAATCCCCACCTGCACCGTGTCCACCGCCACCTGGGGCATGCGCAACCGGTTGACGAAATCCCCGCGATTGATAAACCAGCGCCCGCCGTCGCGCTCGGCCACCAGTGCCTGGGCCTGCGACAGGCTGAGCCCCGGCACCACAGCACTGAGCACCTCGGCGCTGGCGGTATTGCCGTTGACCCAGGTGTTGCCGGGCAGCACGCTGACGTAGCTCGCCATGCGCCGCAGCTGACGCGGGTCGAGGCCTTCAATCCCGCTGAGGTCGGTGAGGCTGCGCAACATCGGGTATTTGGCCGGAATCAAGGGCACTGCAGCACCGGGCGAGGTGTCGCGGCTGCTGTTGAAGCCCCCGGTGAATGAGGCCGCGCCCACGCGTTGGTCGTAGGAGTCGATCACGCGACGGCTGATGCGCCGGCTCACGGCCGGGTCGATGCCGATCAATTGGCACAGGCGCTCGAAGCGCTGCAATTGCACGGCGTCCGGCTGTTGCTGGGTCACCAGGTTGCGCAGGTTGAACTTGCCCTGCTCGTCTTCAATCCGACCTTCGAACGCACCGCCGAGGGGCCGTGCCCATTGTTGATCGAGCCGGGTCAAGACGTCCTGGCGGCGCGCGTCCCAAAGGATCTGGCGGCTGGTTTCCAGGCCGCCGTTCAACAGCCATTGGCCCTGGATGCGAAGTTGTTCGGCTTCCAGGCTGCGGGTAAATACGGTCTGGCGCGTGAGCATGGCGCCGGCAATCACCGCGACCACGGCCGCGATCAGCAAGGCACTGATAATGGCCATGCCGCGCTGCTTCGCCACGGAGGGCGAATGACTGTTCATCGCCGGCCTTACAGCTGCCAGGAGCCGATATCGGCGTTCACACCGTCGCCATCCGGTTTCCCGTCGGCACCGAGGGAGAACACATCCACCTCGCCGTTGGCCCCCGGGTTGAGGTAGTGATACGGGTTGCCCCATGGGTCGTTGGGCAGGCGCTCGAGGTAGGCGCGCCAGTTGCTGTTTTTCGCATCGGCCGGGCGCTCCACCAGCACCTTCAGGCCCTGGTTCATGCTGGGGTACGAGCCATGGTCGAGGCGGTAGAGTTTCAGGGCCTGCATCAGCCCGCCAATGTCCTGTTTGGCCGCCGTGGCCCGTGCCTGGTCCGGGCGGTCGAGCACTTTGGGCACCACCAGCGCCGCCAGAATCCCCAGAATCACCACGACCACCATGATCTCGATCAGGGTGAAACCACGCTGCCTGCGCGGGGACGTGAAGTGTGCGATATCCATCTCGACATTCCTTGGCTTGAGTGCATTTCGTGGCGCAGTGTTGCAAGAACACATGTCAGTCACGTTGAAAATCCTCGGGAGCTTTGGTCGCCAATCGGTCAACTCCCGGGGCTAGTCTGCGGGCTTGTTTCCCGGTTTTGAGTACGCCATGGGCGGCCCCCGCAACGAGCAAGGTTTCACCCTGATTGAAGTGTTGGTGGCCCTGGCGATCATCGCCGTGGCCATGGCCGCTGCCGTGCGCGTGGCCGGGCTGATGACCACCAGCAACGGCCTGCTGCGGGACAAATCCATGGCGTTGCTGGCGGCCCAGAGTCGCCTGGCGGAACTGCGCCTGGAAGGTCGGTTGAGCCCGGGGCGCGAGACGTTCGACTGCGACCAGGGCCGGCTGAAACTGCGTTGCGAACAGACCATCAGCAACGGGCCGGACGGGCGCCTGTTCCAGGTCAGCGTGCACGTGCTGGACGCCACCCGTGAAGCGCCGCCCCTGGCACGCCTGGAGACGGTGCTGGGGCGCCCGCCCGTGAAGCGCGCGGTTACTGCCGAGTGAGGCTGGGCAAGGCCGGGCCGTCGGGCAACTTGTCGAGGGGCACGCGGATTTTCTCGGCGCCACGTTCGATCTCCACGCTGTCGCCTTCAATGGCCGTCAGGCGCACGCCGGGGCTTAAGCGTTCCCCCAACAGAAAGCTGCGGGGCGGGCCGTCGTTGAGGCTGAGGATCGCCACCGCGCCACGCGCCCCGGCAAGCACACCGGAGACCTTGATCTGCATGACCGCCGGGGTATTGGAAAACCATTGCAGCGCCGGGTTGTCGCTGCGGGCAGCCAACGCCTGGGGCGCGGCCTGCGGGGTGTGCGACTCGGCCGAGGTGAGCAGCAGCGGCGTCCAGGTCGCCACCCCCGCCAGCGCTGCCAACAACGCCACAGCCTGCACGCCGTGGGCGGGTGAAAAACGATGGGTGAATGCCATGGGCGGGACCTCCTGTTTGTCCGTTGCTTCAGGCTACAGGGCAATTCACACCTTTTTATTTCAGCGGTCCGTCAGGGAGCAAAAAATGAAACAGCAGGGCTTCACGTTGATCGAGCTGATGGTGGTGCTGGTGATCATCGGCATCGCCAGTGCGGCCATCAGCCTGAGCATCAAGCCGGACCCGCTGCACCTGTTGCGCAAGGACGCTGAACGGTTGAGTCAACTGCTGCAGGTGGCCCAGGCCGAGGCACGTGCCGATGGTCGGGCGATTACCTGGAAGGCCGATGCCAAGGGGTTTCGCTTCAGCCGCGTTACCGATGACGGTCTGGGACTGGAGAACTTCAGCGGTGATCAGCAACTGCGTCCACGGGCCTGGGACAACACGCCGATGCAGGTGCGCATCGAGCCGGGGAAAACCCTGGTGCTGGATGCCGAATGGGTGAACCCGCCGGTACGGGTGGTGCTGTCGGATGGGCAGCACAGCTTGAGTGTGCAACGGGATGCGGCGGGGTTGTTGCGGGTGGTGGCGCATGAATGATCAGAAGGGTTTTACGCTGATCGAGGTGATGGTGGCGATCATGCTGATGGCGGTGGTCAGCGTGATTGCCTGGCGCGGGCTGGACAGCGTGACCCGCGCTGATCAGCATTTGCAGGCCAGCAGCGAGCAGGTTGAGGGGCTGTTACGGGCGTTGAACCAGATGCAGCTGGATGTGAGCTTGCGGGCGGGGGTTGAGTTGGGGCAGCCGATTGTCGACGAGGCGCCCAGGCCTGGGGCGTTGGCGGCGGTGTCGGTGAGGAGTTCGGACAGCAAGGGGTTTCGACTGGAGGTGATCCGCAGTGCTCCGATTCCTGGGGACGGGTTGCAGCGGGTGCGGTGGTGGCTCAAGGGCGACACGCTGTACCGGGCGGCGGCACCGGCGCGGGATCGGTATCCGCTGCCTGCGCCCCGGGATGCGGTGGCGGTGCTTGGGCAGGTCAGGGATTTGCAGGTCCGCGTTTGGGATAAGGGGTGGCGGCAATTGAGCGGGAATCGGCAGGAGGATCCGCAGGGGATCGAGGTGGTTTTGGTGCGGGAGACGGGCCAGGGGGTGGAGCGGTATCGGCAGGTTTTGGGGCCCTTGCGGTAGGGCTTTTCTGGGTGGTGTACATATCCGTTATTTGGGTGATGGCTTCGATGGGTTCCGCTCTTACAGCGGGTCACTTTTGAAAGGAGCCCAAAAGTAACCAAAAGGCTCTTGCCCCACCACTCGGCACCTCGCTTGGGCTCGGTGTGCCCTCTCTCCGGTACTACTGCGCGGGCCGCCGCGACGGGGCGTCCCTGCCCCGTCGCGGCTAAACCGGCGTCCTGCCGGTTTACCCGCTCCGCACCACCTGCGTTCGGCCAGCGTGGTTTAACGGGGCGCCTAAGATCAAGATCAAAAGCAGATCAACAGCACAGCGGCCTACAGGCCGGCTTGAGTGGTGTGAAGCAAAAGCAAAATCAAAATCCAAAGCGAGCACGATCCCCTGTAGGAGCTGGCTTGCCGGCGATGGTCGTTAACGATGACGCGGGCATACTGATTCAACGCGRCGCTCTCAGGTTTTTCGCCGGCAAGCCGGCTCCTACAGAAAAGCAGCTCTGCTTTCGCTYTGGCTTTTGMTSTGGCTTCTACCACTCAAGCCGGCCTGTAGGCCGCTGTGCTCTTGCTTTTGATYTTGATCTGGCTCTGACTGCCCCAATAAGCCCGAGGCCGAACGCAGGTGGTGCGGAGCGGGTAAACCRGCAGGACGCCGGTTTAGCCGCGCTGGGCCAAGGATGGCCCATCGCGGCGGCCCGCGGAGCATCGCCGGAGTGAGGGAACACCGAGCCTTAGCGAGGTGCCGACAGGCGGGGCAGAGCGTTTTGGTTACTTTGCCGCTTTTTGTACGGACCGGACACATGGTTGACGGGTGTGCGGGGACATGGTGGACACTTTTCGGCGAGCTAACTTCGCCGGAAAACCATCATGCCCTGGAATACGAGAGACGCCATGAGCCTGAAAAAAGAGTTCGTTGCCTTTGCCCGGCAGCCCGGCAGCAATAAACGAGAACTGTGTCGACGGTTCGGTATCAGCCCCCAAACCGCATACAAGTGGCTCGAGCGCTACGAA
>NZ_JARIXR010000048.1:0-32807 GCF_029269205.1 Pseudomonas sp. 1912-s
ACCGTGCCCGCTGTAGATTTTGATCTTGATGTTGCCTTTGCTTCACACCACTCAAGCCGGCCTGTAGGCCGCTGTGCTGTTGATCTGCTTTTGATCTTGATCTTAGGCGCCCCGTTAAACCACGCTGGCCGAACGCAGGCTTTGGAGCGTGGGTAACCCGGCAGGACGCCGGGTTAGCCGCGCTGGGCCAAGGATGGCCCATCGCGGCGGCCCACGGTCCAAAGCCGGAGTGAGGGAACACCGAGCCTGAGCGAGGTGCCGAGTGGTGGGGCAAGAGCCTTTTGGTTACTTTTGGGCTCCTTTCAAAAGTGACCCGCTGTAAGAGCGGAACCCATATCAGCCATCACCCAAATAACGGATATGCACTCAGCAGCAGGGCAGAGCAGAGCAGGGCAGGGCACAGCAAAGCCAATCAAACCCGCCGCGCAAACGTGTCGCTATGGGTCCCGGAAACCTTGCGGCAATGCACCAACGCATCCCGAATCATAAAGTTCACCAGCGTCGGCGACACCCCCAGCTCCTTGGCAATATCCTTCTGCGGCACCCCATGCAACCGGTACATCTCAAACGCATAACGCGTGCGCTGAGGCAACTCCGTCAACGCATCCGCGATGTTTTCCAGCGTAGAAAAATTGATGTGCGAAGTCTCAGGTGAAGCCCCGTGAATAACCACATTCAAGCCTTCCTCTTCAGTGCCGGAATATTTCAACTCCAACGCCTGCTTGCGGTAATGATCAATGGCCAGGTTACGCACGATCTGGAACAGGTAGCTGAGCTGCGCCTTGAACGATGAGGTGATAGTCGGTGCCGATTGCAACCGGAAGTAGGCGTCTTGCACCACATCTTCGGCGCGGGAGCGACAGCCGGTAATACGCGCCGCGATCTTGACCAGGATCAGCCGGTTATCGACGAAGGCCTGGAGGAGGGGTGAGTCGCACCTGCCTGTGGATACTTGTTCCGTCATGGAAATCACCTTGTTGCAAGAGAAGGTTGGGGGAGGGCGTCCTTGCTGAGGCCTCCTACACATCGGGCAACAAATTATGCTTAATGATAATGATTGTCAAATGAGAAGGCGAACTAATCTTATGCCTTATCGAGAGGTGTGAACCGCGTCTCGCTGACTAATTATTTCCAGGGGCCATCCGTTCTCATGGGTGACAGGCCAGTTAACAAACCGGCCAAGGATCAGCGCCTGGAGGAGGACAAAATGGGTTTTTATCGTGTGAGCGGGAGTGGTCTGAAATGAACACGCCGGCTCGATTACGCCTGTTTTGCCTGCCTTATTCCGGCGCCAGCGCCATGGTCTACAGCCGCTGGCGGCGGGCGTTGCCCGAGTGGTTGCAGGTGCGGCCGCTGGAGTTGCCGGGGCGCGGCATGCGCATGGATGAGCCGTTGCAGCGCGACATCAAGGCCCTCGCCGGGCAACTCGCGGATGAGATCAGCGCGGAGCTGGACGGCCCCTACGCTTTGTTTGGCCACAGCCTCGGCGGCCTGCTGGCGTTCGAGTTGGCCCATGCCCTGCGTGAGCGAGGTGTGCCGCAGCCACTGGCGCTGTTTGCGTCGGGTACTGCCGGCCCGGCCTGTCGGGATGTCAGCGAGTACGCCATCGAGAAAAACGACGAACAACTGATCGCCCGCCTGCGTGAACTCAAGGGCACGGGCGAAGAGGTACTGGCCAATGCCGAGCTGATGCAGTTGATGCTGCCGATCCTGCGGGCCGACTTCCTCCTGTGCGGCAGTTTTGAATACGGCGAGCGTGAGCCGTTGGCCCTGCCCATCCATGTGTTTGGCGGCAAGCAGGACACTGTTCGAGCCGATCAACTGCTGGATTGGCAGCAAGACACCGCCAGCGGTTTCTCCCTCGACATGTTTGACGGTCACCACTTCTTCCTGGTGCAGCACGAAAGTTCTGTACTGCGCTGTGTGCGGCGCTATGCCGACGAACACCTGGCCCGCTGGCGCAATGGCGCGGCGCGGCAGATGGCCCGGGCGACCGGCTGAACAAGCCCCCTGGCCACACATTCCCCCGATTTCCCAGTAAGCCGATTTCAGGCAGGAACCCCATGATGGACGCCTTCGAACTTCCCCGCACCCTGGTTCAGTCCCTTCAACGCCGCGCCGCGCAAACCCCTGATCAACTGGCGTTGCGCTTTCTCGCCGAGACGGCCGAGCAGGGCGCTGTCCTCAGTTACCGTGACCTTGACCTGCGCGCCCGCACGATCGCCGCCGCCTTGCAGGCCAGCGCCGGGCTGGGTGATCGCGCGGTGCTGTTGTTCCCCAGTGGGCCGGATTACGTCGCGGCGTTTTTTGGGTGCCTGTATGCCGGGGTGATCGCGGTGCCGGCGTATCCGCCGGAGTCCGCTCGCCGTCATCATCAGGAACGGCTGCTGTCGATCATCGCGGACGCCGAGCCCCGGTTACTGCTGACCACCGCCAGCCTCGGTGATTCGCTGCAGCAACTGGAAGGTGCGCCGCAACTGCTGTGCGTCGACCAACTGAGTGCCGACATCGCCACCGACTGGGTGGCGCCGAACCTTTCGGACGATGACATCGCCTTCCTGCAATACACCTCCGGCTCCACCGCGTTGCCCAAGGGGGTGCAAGTCACCCATGGCAACCTGGTGGCCAACGAACTGCTGATTCGCCGGGGCTTTGGCATCGACCTGAACCCCGATGACGTGATCGTCAGCTGGCTGCCGCTGTACCACGACATGGGCCTGATCGGTGGCCTGCTGCAACCGATCTTCAGCGGTGTGCCGTGCGTCTTGATGTCGCCGGCCTACTTCCTCGGCCGGCCACTGCGCTGGCTGGAAGCGATCAGTGAATACGGCGGCACCATCAGCGGCGGGCCGGACTTTGCCTATCGGCTGTGCAGCGAGCGGGTCAGTGATTCGGCCCTGGAGCGCCTGGACTTGAGCAAGTGGCGCGTGGCGTATTCCGGCTCGGAGCCGATCCGCCTCGATACCCTGGAACGCTTCGCCGAGAAGTTCGCCGCCTGCGGTTTCACCCCGAACAATTTCTTCGCCTCCTACGGGTTGGCTGAAGCCACGCTGTTTGTTGCCGGCGGCACCCGAGGCCAGGGCATCCCGGCCCTGCGCCTGGACGAAAAGGCCCTGGCCGCCAACCGCGCCGAGCCGGGGCAGGGCGCGGCGATCATGAGTTGCGGCACCAGCCAGCCTGAACATGCCGTGTTGATTGCCGACCCCGCCACCCTGATGACGCTCCCCGACAATGCCGTGGGTGAAATCTGGGCTGCCGGCCCGAGCATCGCCCACGGTTACTGGCGCAACCCGCAAGCCACCGCCAAGACGTTCGTCCAACACGCTGGCCGCACCTGGTTGCGGACCGGCGACCTGGGTTTTATCCGTGAAGGTGAAGTGTTCATCACCGGCCGCCTCAAAGACCTGCTGATCGTGCGCGGCCACAACCTGTATCCCCAGGACATCGAGCAAGCCATCGAACGTGAAGTGGAAGTGGTGCGCAAGGGCCGGGTTGCGGCGTTCGCGGTGAATGACAACGGCCAGGAAGGCGTCGGCATCGCTGCGGAAATCAGCCGCAGCGTGCAAAAAATCCTGCCGCCCGAAGCGTTGATCAAGGCGATCCGCCAAGCGGTGGCCGAAGCCTGCCAGGAAGCCCCCAGCGTGGTGGTGTTGCTCAATCCCGGTGGCTTGCCGAAAACCTCCAGCGGCAAGGTGCAGCGTTCGGCTTGCCGCACGCGCCTGGCGGATGGCAGTCTCGACAGTTATGCGCAGTTCCCCGGCGTGCACGCCCAGGCCGGTGATGCGGCGCTGGAATCCGAACTGCACAGCCAGATTGCCGCGATCTGGTGCGAGCAATTGCAGGTGGCGCAAGTCGCTGCCGACGATCACTTCTTCCTGCTGGGGGGCAACTCCATCAGCGCCACTCAGGTGGTCGCCCGGCTGCGGGAAACCCTTGGCCTGGAACTGAACCTGCGCCTGTTGTTCGAAGCGCCAACCCTGGCTGCCTTCGCCGCCAGCGTCGCGCAATTGCAGCAGGACGGCGGTGTCGCCCAAGGCGCGATCCACGCCCTGTCGTGTCAGGAAGACTTGCCGCAATCCCTGGCACAAAACCGCCTGTGGATCACCTGGCAACTGGACCCGCACAGCAGCGCCTACACCATCCCCGGCGGCCTGCGTTTGCGCGGCGAGCTGGACGAAGACGCGGTGCGTGTGAGCTTCCAGCAACTGATCCAGCGCCACGAAGCCTTGCGCACGCGCTTCTTTGAACGCGATGGCCAAGGCTTCCAGCGAGTCGACGCCAAGGTTGATTTCGAGCTGCAAGTCATCGACCTCAGCGACCTGCCTGCCGCCGAGCGCGAAGCCCGCGCGAACCAGATCCGCGAAGACGAAGCCCGCACCCAGTTCGACCTGGAGAAAGGCCCGCTGCTGTGGGTAACGCTGGTGCGCCTGGACGACGAAGACCACCAGTTGCTGGTGACGATGCACCACATCATCGCGGACGGTTGGTCGCTCACTGTATTGATCGACGAATTCTCGCGCCTGTATGCCGCAGCGTCCCAGGGCCAAACCCTTGAGCTGCCGGCGCTGGCCCTGCAATACGCCGACTACGGCAGCTGGCAGCGCCAGTGGCTGGCCGAAGGCGAGAGCCAGCGCCAACTGGCTTACTGGAAAGCACAGCTTGGCGACGAACACCCGACCCTGAGCCTGACCACCGATCACCCGCGCTCGGCTCAAACGGTACGCAGTGCTTCACGCCACAGTGTGCGTTTGAGTGCGAGCCTCGGCGAAGCCATTCGCAAGACCGCCCAAACCCACGAATCCACCCCGTTCATGCTGTTGCTCGCCGCGTTCCAGAGCCTGCTCCATCGCTACAGCGGCCAGCGCGATATCCGCATCGGCGTGCCCAACGCCAACCGTCCGCGCCAGGAAACCCAGGGCCTGATCGGGTTCTTTATCAACACCCTTGTGCTGCGCGCCGAACTGGATGCACGCCTGCCCTTCGCCGAGTTGCTGGCGGCGACGCGAACCACCGCGCTGGGTGCCCAGGCCCATCAGGACCTGCCGTTCGAGCAGTTGCTGGAAGCCTTTCCGCAAGCCCGGGAACAAGGCCTGTTCCAGGTGATGTTCAACCACCAGCAACGCGACCTGAGTGCCTTGCGCCGCCTGCCGGGCCTGCTCGCCGACGAGCTGGCGTGGCACAGCCGCGAAGCCAAGTTCGACCTGCAACTGCACAGTGAAGAAGACCGTAACGGGCGCCTGAGCCTGTCCTTCGACTACGCCGACGAACTGTTCGACGCCGCTACTATCGAGCGTCTGGCCGAGCACTTCATCAACCTGCTGCAAGCCGCCTGCGAACAACCGCAACAGGCCATCGGCGACTTGAAACTGCTGCATGACGACGAGCACACGCAGCAACACCAGTGGAGCGCTGCACCTTGCGCGGCGGCGCAGCAGTGGCTGCCGGAACACCTCAACCAACAGGTCTCGGAACGCACCGCGCTGGTGTGGCAGGACGGCAGCCTGACCTTCGCCCAATTGCACACCCAGGCCAACCGCCTGGCCCATTACCTGCGGGACAAGGGCGTCGGCCCGGACGTGTGCGTGGCCATCGCCGCCGAGCGCTCGCCGCAACTGTTGATCGGCCTGCTGGCGATCATCAAGGCCGGCGGCGCCTACGTGCCCCTGGACCCGGATTACCCGGCCGATCGCCTGGCCTACATGCTCAAGGACAGCGGCGTGCAGCTGCTGCTGACCCAGACTTCTCTGCTGGAACAACTGCCTACGGCTGAAGGCGTCAGTGTCATCGCCATGGACAGCCTCAAGCTGGAAAGTTGGCCAACCCACGCGCCGGGCCTGCACTTGAATGGCGACAACCTGGCCTACGTGATCTACACCTCCGGCTCCACCGGCCAGCCCAAAGGCGTGGGCAACACCCATGCCGCGCTGGCCGAGCGCTTGCAGTGGATGCAAGCCACTTACCTACTGGATGAAACCGATGTGCTGATGCAAAAGGCGCCCATCAGTTTCGACGTGTCGGTGTGGGAATGCTTCTGGCCGCTGATCACCGGTTGCCGGCTGGTACTGGCCGGGCCGGGTGAGCACCGCGATCCCCATCGCATCGCCCAACTGGTGCAGGAACACGGCGTGACCACGCTGCACTTTGTGCCGCCGCTGTTGCAGCTGTTTGCCGATGAACCTTTGGCGGCCGAATGCACCAGCCTGCGCCGCCTGTTCTCCGGCGGCGAAGCGTTGCCCGCCGAGTTGCGCAACCGGGTGCTGGCGCAGTTGCCGGCGGTGCAGTTGCACAACCGGTATGGCCCCACCGAAACCGCGATCAACGTGACGCACTGGCATTGCCAGGCGGATGACGGCGAACGCTCGCCGATTGGCCGGCCACTGGGCAATGTGATTTGCCGGGTGCTGGATGATCAGTTCAACCCGCTGCCAGCGGGTGTGCCGGGTGAATTGTGCATCGGCGGCATCGGCCTGGCGCGCGGGTACCTCGGGCGTGCGGGGCTGACCGCTGAACGGTTTGTCGCCGACCCGCTGGGCGAGGCGGGCGCACGCCTGTATCGCACCGGTGACCGTGTGCGCTGGGCTGCCGACGGTGTTTTGGAATACCTCGGGCGCCTGGATCAGCAGGTGAAGTTGCGCGGCTTCCGTGTCGAACCGGAAGAAATCGAAGCGCGTCTATTGGCCCTCGACGGCATCGCCCAAGCGGTGGTGCTGGTGCGCGAAACCGCTGCCGGTGCGCAGTTGATCGGTTACTACACCGCCATCGAAGCGCTGGATGAACAGGACGTAAAAACCGCCCTGGCCGCCGAGCTGCCGGAGTACATGGTGCCGGCGCAGTTGATGTGCCTGGACGCGATGCCCCTGAGCCCCAGCGGCAAACTGGATCGCCGTGCGTTGCCGGAACCGGTGTGGCGGGTGCGTGAACACGTCGAGCCTCAAACACCGCTGGAACAGCAAATCGCCGCGATCTGGCGCGAAGTGCTGGTCCTGCCGCGCATCGGCCTGCGGGACGACTTCTTTGCCCTCGGCGGCCATTCGTTGCTGGCCACGCAGATCATCTCCCGCACCCGCCAGGCCTGCGACGTCGAACTGCCGCTGCGCACGCTGTTCGAAGCCAGCGAGCTGGGGGCTTTCGCCGAACAGGTCCGCCTGATCCAGGCCTCGGGCCAACGCAATCAACAACGGGCCATCGGCAAGGTCGACCGCAGCCAACCGGTGCCTCTGTCCTATTCCCAGCAGCGCATGTGGTTCCTCTGGCAGATGGAACCGGACAGCCCGGCGTATAACGTCGGCGGCATGGCGCGGCTGCGTGGCGTGCTGGACGTGGGGCGTTTCGAGGCGGCGTTGCAGGCTTTGATCATGCGTCACGAAACCCTGCGCACCACTTTCCCGAGCATCAACGGCGTGGCGCAGCAGAAGGTTGCGGCGCAAACCGGTGTGCGCATGGATTGGCAGGATTTCTCGGGGGTCAATCAAGCCGAGCGAGAACGCCGTGTGCAGCAACTGGCCGACCATGAAGCCCACACGCCTTTCAATCTGGAAACCGGGCCGTTGCTGCGTGCCTGCCTGGTCAAGGCCGGCGAGCAGGAACATTACCTGGTGCTGACCCTGCACCATATCGTCACCGAAGGCTGGGCCATGGACATCTTTGCCCGTGAACTCAGCGCACTGTACGAAGCCTTCATCGACGACCGCGAATCGCCACTGGCGCCGCTGCCGGTGCAGTACCTCGACTACAGCGTGTGGCAACGGCAGTGGCTGGAATCCGGCGAGCGCCAGCGCCAGCTGGATTACTGGACCGCGCAACTGGGCACTGAGCATCCACTGCTGGAGCTGCCGGGCGACCGTCCGCGGCCACCGGTGCAAAGTCATCAGGGCGAGCTGTACCGTTTCGATTTGAGCGATGACCTCGCCGCCCGTGTGCGAGCGTTCAACGCCGAGCGTGGTTTGACCTTGTTCATGACCATGACCGCCACCCTCGCCGTGTTGCTGTACCGCTACAGCGGCCAGACCGACCTGCGCATCGGTGCGCCGGTGGCCAACCGGATTCGCCCGGAAAGCGAAGGGCTGATCGGCGCGTTCCTCAACACCCAGGTGCTGCGTTGCCAGCTCAACGGGCAGATGAGCGTCGGGGAATTGTTCGAGCAGGTGCGTCACACGGTGATCGAAGGCCAGTCCCATCAGGACCTGCCGTTCGACCACTTGGTGGAGGCCCTGCAGCCACCCCGCAGCGCGGCGTACAACCCGCTGTTCCAGGTGATGTGCAACGTACAGCGCTGGGAGTTCCAGCAAAGCCGCACGCTGGCCGGGATGACCGTCGAGTACCTGGCCAATGATGCCCGCGCCACCAAGTTCGACCTCAACCTGGAAGTCACCGACCTCGACCATCGCCTGGGCTGCTGCCTGACTTACAGCACCGATCTGTTCGACGAGCCACGTATTGCCCGCATGGCCGCGCATTGGCAAAACCTGCTGGAAGCCTTGCTGGCCGATCCGCAACAACGCCTGAGTGAGTTGCCATTGCTGGAAGCTGGCGAACAGCGCGCCCTGCAAGACAGCCTCGGCATTGAAGCCGGCGAACATCGCCTCGACCAGTGCATCCATCACCTGTTCAGCGAGCAGGCCCTGGTCCGTCCGGATGCCCCGGCGTTGACCTTTGTCGGGCAGACCCTGAGCTACAGCGAACTCGACGGCCGCGCCAACCGACTGGCCTGGATGCTGCGCGAGCGTGGCGTAGGCCCGCAAGTGCGGGTCGGCCTGGCGCTGCCGCGTTCGCTGGAAATGGTCGTTGGCCTGCTGGCAATCCTCAAGGCCGGTGGCGCCTATGTGCCGCTGGACCCGGAATACCCGCTGGACCGCCTGCACTACATGATCGAAGACAGTGGCATCGGCCTGCTGCTCAGCGACGCCGCGATGTTCGACGCGCTGGGTGAATTGCCCGCCAGCGTGGGCCGTTGGTGCCTGGAAGATGACCAGCCGACCCTGGCCGCGTACCCGGCCAGCGAGTTGCCGTTTATCAGCCTGCCGCAACATCAGGCGTACCTGATCTACACCTCCGGCTCCACCGGCAAGCCCAAGGGCGTGGTGGTGTCCCACGGTGAAATCGCCATGCATTGCCAGGCCGTGATCGAGCGCTTTGGCATGCGTCCGGATGACTGCGAGCTGCACTTCTATTCCATCAACTTTGACGCCGCCACCGAGCGTCTGCTGGTGCCGTTGCTCAGCGGTGCGCAGGTGGTATTGCGGGCCCAGGGCCAATGGGATGCGGAAGAAATCTGCGGGCTGATTCGTCAGCACCGCATCAATATCCTCGGCTTTACCCCGAGCTACGGCAGCCAGTTGGCGCAATGGCTGGCCACACAAAACCAGACCCTGCCGGTGCGTATGTGCATCACCGGTGGCGAAGCCCTGACCGGCGAACACCTGCAGCGCATTCGCGCCGCGTTCAAGCCGGCGCTGTTTTTCAACGCCTATGGCCCGACTGAAACGGTGGTGATGCCGCTGGCCAGTCTTGCCCCGCAAACCCTGGAGGAGGGCGCCGGCAGCGTGCCGATCGGCAGCATCATCGGCGCGCGCGTGGCCTACATTCTGGACGCGGATCTGGCCCTGGTGCCGCAAGGCGCGACCGGCGAGTTGTATGTCGGCGGTGCTGGCCTGGCTCAGGGTTATCACCAGCGCCCGGGCATGACGGCAGAGCGGTTTGTGGCTGATCCGTTTGCCACGAACGGCGGTCGCCTGTATCGCACCGGCGACCTGGTGCGCCAGCGTGCCGATGGCCTGGTGGAGTACCTCGGCCGTATTGACCATCAAGTGAAGATTCGCGGTTTCCGTATCGAGCTGGGGGAAATTGAAACCCGCCTGCTGGAACACACTGCGGTGCGTGAAGCGGTGGTGCTGGCGCTGGACTCACCGAGTGGCAAACAGTTGGTGGCCTACCTGGTCAGCGAAGAAGAACAGGGCGCCTTGCGTGAATCCCTCAAGAACCATCTGAAAGCACAGCTGCCGGACTACATGGTGCCCGCGCACCTGATCGTCCTCGACAGCATGCCGCTGACCGCCAACGGCAAGCTCGACCGTCGCGCCTTGCCGCAGCCGGACCCCGAAGCGAACCGTCAACAGTACGTGGCGCCGCGCAACGAGTTGGAGCAAACCCTGGCGGCGATCTGGTGTGCGGTATTGAACGTGCAGCAGGTTGGCCTCGACGATAACTTCTTTGAGCTGGGCGGCGACTCGATCCTGTCGATCCAGGTGGTCAGCCGGGCACGGCAGGCGGGGATTCATTTCAGCCCGCGTGATCTGTTCCAGCACCAGACCGTGCGAACCCTGGCCGCCGTGGCGACCCGCACCGAGCAGGTCATCGCCGAGCAAGGCGTGTTGACCGGCGCGTCCGGGCTGACACCCATCCAGCACTGGTTCTTCGACACCGACATCCCGGAGCGCCAGCACTGGAACCAGGCCTTGTTGCTGGAGCCAGCGCAACCCCTCGAACCCCATCGCCTGGAACAAGCGTTGCTGGCCGTACTGGAGCACCACGACGCCTTGCGCCTGAGCTTCACCCGGCGCGACGCGCAATGGCACGCCGAACACTTGGCGGTACCGGAAGGCGGCTTGCTGTTGCAGGCCCAGGTGGCGGACATGGAGCAGTGCCGCGCGCTGTTCACCGACACCCAGCGCAGCCTCAACCTTGCCCATGGCCCGCTGTTGCGTGCCCTGCTGGTGGACGGGCCGCAAGGCCAGCAGCGCCTGCTGATCGCGATCCATCACCTGGTGGTGGACGGGGTTTCCTGGCGCGTGTTGCTGGAAGATTTGCAGGCTGTGTATCGCCAGTTGAGCGACGGCCAACCCGTCAGCCTGCCGGCCAAGACCAGTGCCCTGCGCGACTGGGCAGCGCGCTTGCAGGCCTATGCCGGCAGCGAATCCCTGCGTGAAGAACTGGACGTGTGGCAGCAGCAGTTGGCTGGCCCCAGCGTTGAATTGCCGGTGGATCGCCCGCAAGGTTCGCTGCGCAATCGCGACGCGGATACCGTCAGCGTGCGCCTGGATGCCGAGCGCACGCGCCAGCTGTTGCAGCAGGCACCGAGCGCCTACCGCACCCAGGTCAACGATTTGCTGCTGACCGCCCTGGCCCGTGTGTTGTGCCGCTGGAGCGGCCACGCGTCGGCCCTGATCCAGCTCGAAGGCCACGGCCGCGAAACCCTGTTCGACGAGATCGACCTGACCCGCAGCGTCGGCTGGTTCACCAGCGCTTACCCGCTGCGCCTGACTCCGCTGCACATCGAAGAAGCGGCCGGGCAGGGCGCCTCGATCAAGGCGATCAAGGAGCAATTGCGCGGCGTGCCCCACAAAGGTCTGGGGTATGGCGTGCTGCGCTACCTGGCCGACGACCTGTGCCGCCAGACCATGGCCGCGTTGCCGACGGCCAGCATCACCTTCAACTACCTTGGCCAGTTCGACCAGAGCTTTGGCGCCGACGCGCTGTTTCACCCGCTGGACGAATTTGCCGGGATTGCCCACGACCCGGACGCGCCACTGCCCAACGAACTCAGCGTCGACAGCCAGGTGTATGGCGGTGAGCTGGTGCTGCGCTGGACCTTCAGCCGCGAGCGCCACGACAGCCAGACCATCACTGAACTGGCGGACGCTTACCTCGCGGAATTGCAGAGCCTGATCGAGCATTGCCTCAAGCCAGACGCGGGCGGCCTCACGCCGTCGGACTTCCCGCTGGCGCACCTGACCCAAGGGCAACTCGACGCGCTGCCGGTGCCGGCCACGGCCATCGAAGATGTGTACCCGCTGACGCCGATGCAGGAAGGCTTGCTGCTGCACACCCTGCTGGAGCCGGGCACCGGCCTCTACTACATGCAGGACCGCTACCGCATCAACAGCGCCCTGGACCCGGAGCGTTTCGCCCAGGCCTGGCAGGCGGTGATCGCCCGGCATGAAGCGCTGCGCGCCTCGTTCTGCTGGAACGTCGGGGAAGACATGCTGCAGGTGATCCACAAGCCGGGCAGCACGCCGATCGAATACCTCGACTGGAGCGCCGACCCTGAAAGTGAACAGGAACCGCGTCTGCAGGCGTTGCTTAAAAGCGAGCGTGAAGCCGGCTTCGATCTGCTCAACCAGGCGCCGTTCCACCTGCGGCTGATCCGCGTGGGCGAGGCGCGCTACTGGTTCATGATGAGCAACCACCACATCCTGATCGATGCCTGGTGCCGCTCGTTGTTGATGAATGACTTCTTCGACATCTACATGGCCCTTGGCGAAGGCCGTGACGCGCAACTGGCGACGCCACCGCGCTATCGCGATTACATCGCCTGGCTGCAACGCCAGAACCTGGTCGAGGCGCGCCAGTGGTGGCAGCAGAACCTGCAAGGGTTTGAACGCACCACGCCGATCCCGAGCGACCGGCCGTTCCTGCGCGAACACGCGGGCCACAGCGGCGGCATGGTGGTGGGCGACTGCTACACCCGCCTGGATGTGTGCGATGGCGCGCAATTGCGCGAGCTGGCCCAGGCCCATCAACTGACGGTGAACACCTTCGCCCAGGCAGCGTGGGCCCTGGTGCTGCGGCGCTTGAGTGGTGATCGCGACGTGCTGTTCGGCGTCACCGTGGCTGGGCGCCCGGTGGAAATGCCGGAGATGCAGCGCACGGTCGGGCTGTTTATCAACAGCATCGCCTTGCGGGTCAAGCTGCCCGAGGACCACCAGACGTGCAGCGTGCGCCAATGGTTGAGCGGCCTGCTCGACAGCAACATGCAACTGCGTGAGTACGAATACCTGCCGCTGGTGACGATCCAGGAGCACAGCGAACTGCCCAAGGGTCAGCCGCTGTTCGACAGCCTGTTTGTGTTCGAAAACGCCCCGGTGGAAGTCTCGGTGCTGGACCGTGCGCAAAGCCTGAATGCCACCTCGGATTCCGGTCGCACCCACACCAACTTCCCGCTGACGGCCGTGTGCTACCCGGGCGATGACCTGGGCTTGCACCTGTCCTACGACCAGCGTTATTTCGATGAAACCACCGTGCAAGGCATGCTCGGTGAGTTCAAGCGCCTGCTGCTTGCGCTGGTGCAGGGCTTCCACGGTGACATGGCCGACTTGCCGCTGATTGGCGAGCAGGAGCGTGAGTTCCTGGTGGACGGCTGCAACCAGAGCGAGCATGAATACCCGCTGGAGCGCAGTTACGTCGAGCTGTTCGAGGAGCAAGTGGCACGGCATCCACAACGGATTGCCGCCAGTTGCCTGGATCAGCAATGGAGCTATGCCGAGCTGAACCGGCGCAGCAACCGCCTGGGCCATGCGCTGATTGCTGCCGGTGTCGGGCTGGATCAACCGGTGGCGTTGCTGGCCGAACGTAATCTGGATTTGCTGGGGATGATCATCGGCAGCTTCAAGGCCGGCGCGGGTTACTTGCCGCTGGATCCGGGGCTGCCGAGCCAGCGCTTGAGCCGGATCATCGACCTCAGTCGTACGCCGTTGCTGGTGTGCACCGAGGCTTGTCGGGAACAGGCGGATCTCTTGCTGGAAGAGTTTGCCTGTGGTTCGCGACCAAGGCTGCTGGTGTGGGAGGAACTGGTGGGTTCAGAGCAGAACCCGGGCATCTACAGCGCGCCGGATAACCTGGCCTACGTGATCTACACCTCGGGCTCCACTGGGCTGCCCAAGGGCGTGATGGTCGAACAGCGCGGCATGCTGAATAACCAGTTGAGCAAGGTGCCATACCTGAATTTGAGCGAGAGCGATGTGATTGCCCAAACCGCTTCGCAAAGCTTCGATATCTCGGTGTGGCAATTCCTCGCGGCGCCGCTGTTCGGGGCGCGGGTGGACATTGTGCCGAATACCCTTGCCCATGATCCCCAAGGCTTGCTGGCTCACGTCCAGGCCCAGGGCATTACCGTGCTCGAAAGCGTGCCGTCGCTGATCCAGGGCATGCTCGCACAGGATCGCATCAGTCTGGATGGCTTGCGCTGGATGCTGCCGACGGGTGAAGCGATGCCGCCGGAGCTGGCTCACCAGTGGTTGCTGCGTTACCCGCAGATTGGCCTGGTCAACGCGTATGGCCCGGCGGAGTGTTCGGATGACGTGGCGTTCTTCCGCGTCGACCTGGCGTCGACCCGTGGCACTTACCTGCCGATTGGCACGCCGACCGACAACAACCGTTTGTACCTGCTGGATGGCGCGCTGGAGTTGGTGCCTCAAGGCGCCGTCGGCGAGTTGTGCGTGGCCGGGACCGGCGTGGGTCGTGGCTATGTCAGCGACCCGTTGCGCACGGCGCAAGCGTTTGTGCCGAATCCATTTGGTGCGGACCGGTTGTATCGAACAGGGGATTTGGCCCGCCGTCGCAGTGATGGGGTGTTGGAATATGTCGGTCGCATCGACCATCAGGTGAAGATTCGTGGTTACCGGATCGAACTGGGCGAAATCGAAGCGCGCCTGCATGAGCAACCGGAAGTTCGCGATGCGGCCGTCGGGGTGCAGGAGGGCGTCAATGGCAAGCATCTGGTGGGCTACCTGGTGGCGGCGGATGCGCAGCTAAACCCGGGTGAGCGCCTTGATCGCATCAAGCAACGCCTGCGGGCCGAGCTGCCGGAGTACATGGTGCCGTTGCATTGGTTGTGGCTCGACCGTTTGCCGCTGAACGCCAATGGCAAGCTCGACCGCAAGGCCTTGCCGGCGCTCGAAATCGGCCAGTTGCACAGCCAGGATTATCTGGCGCCGCGTAATGAGCTGGAGCAGACGTTGGCCGGGATTTGGGCCGAGGTGCTCAAGGTCGAGCGCGTGGGGGTGCAGGACAATTTCTTTGAGCTGGGCGGGCATTCGTTGCTGGCCACGCAGATTGCTTCACGGGTGCAGAAGACGCTGCAGCGGGATGTGCCGTTGCGGGCGATGTTCGAGTGCAGCACGGTGGAGGAGTTGGCGGGGTATATCGACGGGCTGGCGGCGAATGAGATCAGCGCGGAGAAGGTGGATCGGTTGAGTGATTTGATGGCGGAGCTGGAGGGGTTGTAAGACTCTGAACCTTCGCTGTGGTTGATGGCCTCATCGCAGGCAAGCCAGCTCCCACATTTTGGATTGTGAACACATTCAAAATGTGGGAGCTGGCTTGCCTGCGATGGCGTCAGACTGGTCGCCTCTTATTTCGGCCCGAGAATCTTCACCAACTTATCCGGCGACGGCGCCCCTTGCTGCTGCTGCAACCCACCCTTGTCATCCAGATAGAAAATCGCCGGCGTCGCCGACAGCTCCAGCTCGTCCATCAGCTTCATGTTCGAATCGAGCTTGGCCTGGATATCCGCCGGGATTTTTTCCAGCGCCTGCAATTTGCTGCCTTTACCGGCCGACTCATGGGCTTCCAGGGCCTGTTGTGGGTCCTTGGCTGCAAACAGCGCCGCCGATTTGCCCGGGCTGTCCTCACGAATAATCCCCACCATGATGTGCCGCAACTGCACCTTGCCTGCCTTCACCCACGGCCGCGCCTGTTCCCAGAACATGTTGCAGTACGGGCAGTTCGGATCGCTGAACAGGTAAACGATGCGTGGCGCATCCTTGTTGCCGTCCTGGATCCAGTTGCTGTGTTCCATCTTGGCCCAGACTTCCTTGGCCATGGGCGCATACACCAGTTTTTCCAGGGGCGCGGTGCTCAGGTCGTTGCCATCAGCATCGTACAGGTTGCCGGCGATCACGCTTTTGCCGTCTGCGGTCAGGTACAGCGCCATGCCGCGGTTCTGGTATTGCGCCGCATAACCCGTGAGGCCGCTGGGTGCATCGAACTTGCCGATGATCTTGGCGCCCTTGGCCTCGATGTTCTTGATCGGCGCTGGCCAGTCCTCGGCGTGGACCAGGCTGGCGGCCAGGGTCAGGGGCAACAGGGTCAGCAGGTGGCGGAGGCGGAGCATGGCGAATTCCTTGTGGTGGCCGGCAGGGCCGGTTTGGCGTTGATCGGTTCGAAGCGCTCCATGGCGCGGGCCAGGCTGGCCTGTGAGAGTTCGCCCAAGTGGCTGTTGATCAGGCGACCGTCCGGTTGATAGAAGAGGGTGGTGGGCAAAGCCATGGAGCCGACGGCCTGGCCGAGGCGGCCGCTGGCGTCGAACAGCACGTTGTCCAGGTTCAGGCCCTGGGTCGCCAGGTAAGTGGCGACGCTTTGCATGCTTTCGGCCTGGTTGACGAACAGGAAGGTCACGTCCGGGCGTTGGCGCTGGGCGCTTTCCAGTACCGGCATTTCACGCCGGCATGGCGGGCACCAGGTGGCCCACAGATTGATCACCAGCGGGCCGCCCTTGTAGTCGGCCAGTTGCACGGTTTCGCCATTGGCGTTGCGCAGGGCGATGTCCGGCAGGTGCGTGCCTTTTTCGTAGAGGGTCAGGGACAGGCTGGTCAAGGCCCAGAACGCCAGGCCGGTGATCACACCGGCGCCCAGTGGCTTGCGCAACAGCGGGCGGCGCCAGCCATAGATCAGGGTGGCGATGATCAGCGCGATGACGCCGGGCCAGGCGAGAAAACCACCGTCGCGCAGGTCGACGATTTGCAGCGGGTCATTTTGGTAATACGCCCAGTACATCAGCACGAAGCTGACGCGCGCGGCGAGCATGCCCAGCAAGAAAAGGGTGAACAGCACTGACTCCGGGTTCTCGCCGCCGCGCTTGGCCACCCGCCAGCCCACCAGGGTGGCGAGGATCAACGCCGTGATCAGCAGCAAGTGATTCAGGGCGATGGCGAACGTGCCGATGGTCAGTGTCAGCATCAGAGGGTGTCCCTGGCTTGGGTCCAGCGTTGCAAGAAAGCGGCGGCGTCGACTTCACCGGTGATGCGCTGGGCGCGGCGTTCTTCACCGTCGGGGCCGATCCAGACGAAGCTCGGCGGGCCGGGCACCTTGTAGCGGCCCAACAGTTCGCGGCTGGCGGCATTGTCGGCGGTGACGTCGAGGCGCAGCAGGCGCACATCCTTGAGGGCGTCGAGGACTTCGGGTTTGCCGAACACCTGTTTTTCCATGATCTTGCACGACACGCACCAGTCGGCGTAATAGTCCACCAGCACCCATTGGCCCTGGGCCTTGGCGCTGTCGAGCTGGGCTTGCAGCACAGCCGGGTCGTTGATGGTCATGAAGGCTTCGTGGGCGGTGGGGGCTCCGGCTACACGCGAGCCGCTGTAGACCTTCAACGGTTGCCACAGGTCGTCGCTGCCGCCGGCCGCGCCGATCACCAATACGCTGCCCCAAAGGCCCAGTACCAGCGAGCCGGCACCGAACAGCATGGCGGTGCGCCCGAAATCCCGGGCCAGGCGCCAGCCGCAATAGGCCATGACCAGCGCCAGCACACCCCACAACCCGAGCCACAGGGTTTCGCCGACTACCGGGCGAATCATCAACACGGCGGTGGCAAGGAACAGGAAGCCGAAGATGCCCTTGAGGATATTCATCCAGGTACCGGGCTTTGGCAGGAAGCGGTTGCCCACGGTCACCAGCAGCAACAGCGGCACGCCGATGCCGGTGCCCATGGCAAACAGGATCAGGCCGCCGTGCAGGGCGTTGCCGCTTTGGGCGATGTAGAGCAAGGCGCCGGCCAGGGGGGCAGTCATGCAGGGGCCTACCAGCAGGCCGGACAAGGCGCCGAGCACGCCCGCACCTACCAGGCTGCCGCCGCTTTGGTTGCGGCTGACGTTATCCAGGCGGTCCCGCAGGAAGGCCGGCAGTTGCAGTTCAAAGAAGCCGAACATCGGCAAGGCCAGGATCACAAACAACGCGGCGAAACTGCCGAGGATCCACGGGGTTTGCAGCAGGGCGGCCAGGTTACCGCCGAGCAGTGCGGCCAATACACCGAGGGCGGCATACACCAGCGCCATGCACACCACGTAGCTGGCGGCCAGGGCAAAGCCGCGGCGTGGACTGGCGCCGCTGCCGACCACAAGGCCGGCGAGGATCGGCAGCATCGGCAAGGAGCACGGGGCAAAGGCCAGCAGCAGGCCCAGGCCGAAGAACACCAGCAGGCTCCAGCCCAGGCTGCGCTGTTGCAGGCCGCTGGCCAGGCTTTGGTCCTGGGCCTGACCGGTGGCGGCGACGGCGGGGTTGCCTCCAAGGTCCACGGTGATCGACTGCGGCGGGTAGCACAGGCCGGCATCGGCGCAGCCTTGCCAGCCGACCTTGACCTGGCCGGTGGCGCCGGCGGGAATCTTCACTTCCAGGCCCTGGCGATAGACTTGCTGCTCGCCGAAGAACTCGTCGCTATGGGCTTCGCCCTGGGGCAACGTCGGCTTTTCGGCCAGGCCGTCGAACTTCATGCGCTGCTGGTACAGGTAATAACCGTCGGCAATCTGCCAGAACAACTGGGTTTCGCCGGAGGCCAGACGTTCGGAGGTAAAGGTGAAGGCTTTGCCTACCGGGAGGAAGTCGGGTTTGGTCTCGAAAGGATTGCTGCCCGGCGCGGCCTGGGCAAATCCAGCAAACAACACCAGCAGAAAGATAAACAGATGCCGCATGATCAAGCCTTAGTTCGAAGCAAGTGGGACACACAATGTGTGGCGTTGATTAACCGATGATTAACCGGGCTATCCTAGTCAGTAGGGATTATCCGGGATTCTTGGCGTTGGCGGCATAATGCACGCTTAATCCAGCGCCTTTTAAATCACCCTCACATTTTGCAAAGGGTTCACCATGCACGTACTGGTCTGTGAAGACGACGAGCTGATCGCCAGCGGCATTGTTGCCGGGCTCAGCGCCCAGGGGCTGACGGTCGAGCGCGTCGGCACGGCTGCGGCTGCCCGGGCGATGCTCAAGGTGGCGGAATTCGACGTGATGGTACTCGACCTCGGCCTGCCGGATGAAGACGGCTTGAAGTTGCTGCAGCAATTGCGCAGCCAGGGCCTGGAGATTCCGGTGCTGATCCTCACGGCGCGGGACTCGGTGACCAACCGGGTCGACGGCCTGCAAGCCGGCGCCGACGATTACCTGCTCAAACCCTTCGACCTGCGGGAACTGGCCGCGCGCCTGCACACCCTGTTGCGCAGGGTGGCCGGGCGCAGCGTCAACCTGATCGAACACGGGCGCCTGACCTACAACCCCAGCAGCCGCGAAACCCTGCTGGGTGGCGAGTCGGTGGACCTGTCCCGTCGCGAGCAGGCGCTGTTGCAGGCCCTGCTGCAAAACCGGGGCCGGGTGCTGTCCAGCGAGCAGCTCAAGGACAGCGTCTACGGCCTGAATGACGAACTGGAAAGCAACGCCCTCAACGTACACATCCATCACCTGCGGCGCAAACTCGGCAATGGCATCGTTGAAACCGTGCGCGGCCTGGGCTATCGCCTCGGCCCGGCTGACGGTGGAGAGGACGCTTCGTGATGAGCCTGCGCCTGCGGCTGACCTTCAAGCTCGGCGCGGCCTTCGTGCTGATCTGGGCACTGGCCGCCGCGTGGATGCTCAACGACCTGCGCAACCAGATGATGTTTTCCCTGGACCAGCGCCTCGTGGCCTCGGCGCGCATGGTGGCCGGGCTGATGGAGCAGATGCCGGGCCTGTCCAGCACGGGCGAGGGCGCGCATTTCAGCGCTGAGCAATTGAATGTGCCGGGCGGCATGGCGTGCCAGGTCAGTTCCTTGCGTGGCGTGGTGCTCGCCCGCAGTCACACCACGCCGGACCAGGGCTTGGAGTCGCGCAAGAGCGGCTTTCGCGACCAGATGATTGATGGCGTGGGGTGGCGCAGCTTCACCCTGTCCCGTGGCGATTTGTTTATCACCACCGCCGACCGGCAAGTGGAGCGCGAAGCGTTGAACCTGTCGATCCTGTTGGCGGCGTCGGTGCCGGTAGGCGTGGCGCTGTTGGGCTGCCTGTGCCTGTTGTGGCTGGGGATTGGCCAAAGCCTGTTGCCGCTCAATCGCATGCGTGACGCCTTGATGCGCCGCAGTGCCGACTCCCTCGAGCCCTTGCAGATCAGCCCGCTGCCCAGCGAACTCAAGCCGCTGCTCGACACCCAGAACCAGTTGCTGCAGCGCATCGCCAAGACCATCGAACGCGAACGCCGCCTGACCGGTGACGCCGCCCACGAACTGCGCAGCCCGTTGACCGCGATCAAGACCCACCTGCAAGTGGCGCGCATGACCGAAGGCGCCGCCCGTGACCAGTCCCTGGCCCACGCCGAGGAAGGTGCCGACCGCTTGCACCGTACCCTGGAGCAGTTGCTGCTGCTGGCGCGGGTCGAGGGCAGCCTGTCGTTCGACGACGGCCTGCAATCGAGCGCCGAGCAGGTGGCACAACTGGCGATCCAGGATGCCAATGGCGGCGACAATCAGCGCATTGACCTGATCCTGGCGCGCGACCTTTCCGAAAAACCGGTTGAAATGCCGGTGGGCCTGGCCGTCGCCGCGTTGCGCAACCTGCTGGATAACGCCCTGCGCCACACGCCGGCCGATACCCGGGTGGAGCTGAGTGTGTCCAGTGCGGGCGATAACGTGGTGTTCCGTGTACGTGACCACGGCGCACCGATCTCCAGTGAAGACCTGCAACACCTGACCCAGCGCTTCTGGCGCAATGGCAACAGCCCCGGTTGCGGCCTGGGGCTGGCGATTGTCCAGGCGATCGTGCAGCGCTGCTCGTGCTCGCTGAAATTCGACAGCCAGGCCGATGGCCTGCGGGTCGACCTGGGCATGCCGCTGCGTCGCTGAACCTTCTTTTCTCGGCACAAATAGCTACCGCCATCCTCAAGCGCAACGCTTCAGGATGGCGGTAATTTTTTTGTGTTTGAACGGGCTGAATGACTCGGCCTGTGTTGAAAAGGACAGCTTCCATGTTGGTCATCGACTCCACTTACCCCGCAGCAGATTTTAACGGCCGTAACGGCGAAGCCGTGCGCCAAGTGATTGTGCATTACACCGCTTCGGCCTTTGGCCCGTCACTCAAGACGCTGACCTGTGGCGGCGTCAGTTCGCATTACTTGTTGGCCGATCCCCACGACCCCGGTTACCGCGCAGCGGGTTATCAGGAGTTGCGGGTGTTTCGCTTGGTGGATGAAGCCCATCGCGCCTGGCATGCGGGCGCCAGCCATTGGGCCGGGCGCGACAACCTCAACAGCCGCTCCATTGGCATTGAAATCGTCAACCAGGCCCGGGACGACGCCGGTGTGTTTACCTTCCCTGCGTATGGCGCACAGCAGATCGACGTGTTGATCGACCTGATCCGGGACATCCAGGGACGGTACCCGGCAATCGGCCCCACCGACATTCTCGGGCATTCGGACATTGCCTATTGGCGCAAGAGCGACCCGGGGCCGCGTTTGCCGTGGCGCTGCCTGTTCGAGGCGGGCGTGGGTGCCTGGTATGAGGACGTGGCCAAGATGGCCTTTCAACGCCGGTTCGACATCAGCCTGCCGCCAGAGGTTGAGGTCGAACGGGCGTTTCAGCGCTACGGTTATGCCCCGGCAAAAAATCGCCTGGGTTTTCAGCAACGTGTCCGCGCGTTCCAGATGCATTTTCGTCCCTGTGACTACAGCGGGTGGCTGGATGCGCAGACCTGCGCCATCCTGTATGCGTTGAATGAAAAATACACCGGGGTTGCCGGGTAAAACCGCTAAAGCGGTTTTTAACGACCACAGGTGTAAATCCTCCCCGCGCTGATGCGTTTCCAGAACAGGAAATCCGTGCGCTGCCCTTGGGCCAGACGCCAACGGGTTGGCAGTTTGGTCACCATCATCAGCGTATTGAGGGATCGAGAGATGTCAGTCGCTACCAGCCGTATTGAAGAGACCCAGGCGGTCCCTGCGGAAACGCTCTACCAGTTCGACGAAACGCCGTTGCTGGCCCGTCAGCGCCAGCAGGAGTCCAATGCCCGCAGCTATCCACGGCGCATTCCCCTGGCGCTCAAGCGCGCGCGCGGGATTTATGTCGAGGACGTCGAAGGCCGCAGCTTCATCGATTGCCTGGCCGGCGCCGGTACCCTGGCGCTTGGGCACAACCACCCGGTGGTGATCGAGGCGATTCGCCAGGTGCTGAGCGATGAATTGCCGTTGCACACCCTGGACCTGACCACGCCGGTCAAGGATCAATTCGTGCAGGACCTGTTCGGCCTGCTGCCGCCGGCGCTGGCGCGGGAAGCCAAGATCCAGTTCTGTGGCCCCACCGGCACCGACGCGGTGGAAGCCGCGCTGAAGCTGGTGCGCACCGCCACCGGGCGCAGCACGGTGTTGTCGTTCCAGGGCGGTTATCACGGCATGAGCCAGGGCGCGCTGAGCCTGATGGGCAGCCTGGGGCCGAAGAAACCCTTGGGCGCGCTGCTCGGCAATGGCGTGCAATTCCTGCCATTCCCTTACGACTATCGCTGCCCGTTCGGGCTGGGCGGGGCAGAAGGCGTGAAGGTCAACCTGCATTACCTGGAAAACCTGCTTAACGACCCCGAGGCCGGTGTATTGCTGCCGGCAGCGGTGATCGTCGAGGTGGTGCAAGGCGAGGGCGGTGTGATCCCGGCCGATCTCGACTGGCTGCGCGGCCTGCGCCGCATTACCGAACAGGCCGGGGTGGCGTTGATTGTCGACGAAATCCAGAGCGGCTTCGGCCGTACGGGCAAGATGTTTGCGTTCGAATACGCCGGCATCGTTCCGGACGTGGTGGTGTTGTCCAAGGCCATTGGGGGCAGCCTGCCGCTGGCGGTAGTGGTGTATCGCGACTGGCTCGACACCTGGTTGCCGGGTGCCCATGCCGGGACCTTCCGTGGCAATCAGATGGCCATGGCCGCTGGTTCGGCGGTGATGCGCTACCTCAAGGACCACGACATTCCCGCCCACGCGGCGGCCATGGGCGAGCGCCTCGGCGAACACTTGCGCATCCTGCAGCGCGACTTCCCGCAGTTGGGGGATATTCGTGGCCGCGGGCTGATGCTCGGTGTGGAGTTGGTGGACCCCGCCGGTGTCCCCGACACCCAGGGCCATCCGCCGGTGCATCGCCAACTGGCACCGCTGGTGCAGCGTGAATGCCTCAAGCGCGGGCTGATTCTTGAACTGGGCGGGCGACACGGCAGCGTTGTGCGTTTCCTGCCACCGCTGGTGATCACCGCCGCAGAAATCGACCGGGTGGCCGAGATATTTGGTCGCGCGCTGGCGGCAGCCGTCACCAGCCTCTAATTTTTTACCGGGCTGGCACGTTCCTTCTTACATCAGCTGTGCATGGTGCGCAGCCAGCCTTACACCGACGGAGAACAGCAATGACCTCAGTATTCGACCGCGAAGACATCCTGTTTCAGGTAGTGGTCAACCATGAAGAACAATATTCCATCTGGCCCGACTACAAGGCTGTGCCGGAAGGTTGGCGCACCGTGGGCAAGAGCGGGATGAAGAAAGAGTGCCTGGCCTACATCGAAGAGGTGTGGACCGACATGCGCCCGCTGAGCCTGCGCCAGAAGATGGACAGCCAGGCGCTTGCTGGCTGATCCAGGTCTCGGGCATCACATAGAACCCAATGTGGGAGCGGGCCTGCTGTGGTGAGCGAGCTTGCTGTGGTGAGCGGGCTTGCCCCGCGCTGGGCTGCGAAGCAGCCCCTCACCAAGCCCGCTTCCACACTTATTGTGTTTTACCTGTAGGAATCAGGGTTACAGCGCCTTGATCACCTGATCCACATTGCCCTCAAGCTCCGCCACCGGGTCGGCGCCATCGGTGCCCAGCACCAGCAACTTCGCCCCGCCAGCCGTGACTGCCGCCTGTACCGCCTCGCTTGGCGTGCGGTGATGCAGCACCACGGCCACCTCATTCTTTTTCAAGCCTTCGCTCAATTGCTGCAACGCCTCGGGTGTCCACTCGGTATCCGCCCGTGGATCGGTGCTGACCAGTTCCAGGTTCAACCCGCTCACCAGGTAACCAAAGTGATCGCTCAGGCTGACCACCGTCAGGTTGTCGGCCTTGGCCAGTCGCGCCTCGCTGTCGGCGGTGAGCTTGAGCAGGCGTTGCTTGAGCGCGGCCAGGTTGGCTTCGATCTGCGGCTTGGCCTCGGGGGCCAGGCGGCTCAGGTCGGCGGCCATCACGTCGGCCATGCGGCCCATGTTGTTGCTGGCCTGCCACGGCTGGCTGTTCAGGCCATCGATGGATCCAGGCTGTATCGCAATCCCCGGCAAACCGCCGTCTACCGGGCGTGCGGCGTCGATTTCGACGATACGGATATTGCTGCGCCGGGCCACCGGATACAGCGGGTCGTCGGGCCATAACGAGCGCAGGCCGATGGCCGCATCGGCATCCTGCGCCAGCGTATTCAGGGCTTGCGCGCCGCGCCCGGTGAAATAGGCGACTTGCCGCGAGCCGGGCAGGTTGGCCGGTGCTGCGCGCTCAAGCTGCACGTCGGTGCCTTTGAGCAGTACCTGCGCCAGGCCATAGGTGATCGGCAAGGCGGCAAGGACTTTCACCGGCGTTGCGGCCTTGGCCTTGTTCAGGGCCGCATGGCCGACGCCTGGGTTGGCGGTGGTTTGCAACGGCTTGACGCCGTCGGCGGCGAACGCCGGTGTGGCGATTGCCAGGGCCAGAATCAGTGGTCGAAAAATCGGGCGCATTATCCAAGATTCCCTTTCAGGCTGGGGACCGTGCCGCGTGCAATGGCGGCGAGGGCGAAGGCGATACCGGCTACCAGAATGATCGCGGCACCGGACGGAATCGGCAGGTCGAAGAGGATCGGCAGCAGGATCCCGCACAGGGTGCTGACCGTGGCGATCAGCACCGAGATCCAGAAGAAGCCTTTGAGCGATTGGCTCAACAGGCGTGCGGCGGCCGCCGGAATCACCAGCAACGCGCCTACCAGGATCGCGCCGATGACCTTGACCGCCGCGACGGTGATCAACGTCACCAGGATTACAAACAGATAGTCCAGGGTTTTGACCGCTACCCCGCGCACTGCTGCCAGTTGCGGGTTGAAGCTGGCGAGCATGATGCGGTTGTAGAGTGGCAACGCCAGGGCCATCACCAGCGAGCCGACAATCGCCAGCACCAGCAGGTCATTGCCGTTCACCGTCAGTACCGAACCGAACAGCACGTTTTCGAGGATGTGCACGTTGATCTTGCCCGCCAGAATCAGCAGCAGGCTCGCGCCCAGGGCCAGGGACACCGACAGGAACACCCCGATCAGCGTGTCCGGCGCAAGCCCCGTGCGGTTACGCAGGTAGTTGAGCAGGATGCCGAACAGCAGGCAGTAGCCGAACAGGCTGCCGTAAGGCCCGGTGTAGGGCTCTCCCAGCAGAATGCCCACGGCCACGCCGGTCAGCGCGGCATGGCCCACGGCTTCGGAAAAGAACGCAAAGCGCTTGACCACCACCAGGGTGCCCAAGCCGCCCAGCACCGGGCCGATCAGCAGCCCGGCGAGCAGGGCGTTGACCACAAACCCATAGGCCAGCGCTTCCGGCAAATACCCGGAGGACGCCCAACCCTGGACCATCAAGCGAAAGGCTTCGTAGCTCATAAGGCCGGGCTCCGTGGATGGGTGGAGAACAGGGTCAGCAGACGGTCCGGGGTCAACGCCTCCTTGGGCGTGGCATCGAACAGCACGCGGCGGTTCAGGCCGGTAACACGGTCAGCCAAACGGCCAACGGCTTCCAGGTCGTGTTCGATCCACAGCACGGTGATCCCGGCCTGGCGCCAGTCGTTCAGCAGCCGTTCGAACACCTGGATGCCGGCTTCGTCCAGCGCCGACATCGGTTCGTCCAGCACCAGCAATTGCGGCGCCGGGATCAAGCCCTGGGCCAGCAGCACCCGCTGGCGTTCACCCCCCGACAAGGCGCCCATGCGCCGTTTGCGTTTGTCCTGCATGCCGACCCGTTCGAGTGCTTCGCCAATCGCGGCGGCGTAATGTTTGGACAGCCCGAGAAACGCCGGACGCTGCTGGCACATGGCAGCCATGAAGTCGTCCACGGTCATCGGCAAGCCCCGGTCGAACTCCAGCGCCTGGGGCACGTAGCCGATGGTGCCCGGCCCTTCGGGCCAGTGCAGGCTCAACTGGCCCTGGTGCGGCGTTTGCCCCAGCAGGGTCTTGATCAACGAGCTTTTGCCGCCGCCGTTGGGGCCGACCAGCGCGTGGATGCTGCCGGGCTGGACCTGGAAGCTCACCGCATCGAGGATCACCGTGCGGCCCAGGGTCAGCGCCACGTTATTGAAGTCGAGGGTCGGGCCAACACTGGCCACCTTCAAATGTTCCGCCGCCGTCATGCCCCGGACTCCTGAATCGCCCGTACCACGGTGTTGAGGTTGCCGGTCATTTCCACTTCGTACTTTTCAGCGCTGTAGTCGCCATAGGAAATGTGCGACAGCGGGTACAGCTTCACGCCCGACTCACGCTGGATGGTGTCGACGTAGCTGGACGGGAAATCCATCTCCGAGAAGATCACTTTCACGTCCAGTTCCCGCAACTGGTCGATGGTTTTCTTCAGCTGGCTGGGGCTCGGCTCGATGCCGTGGGCTGGTTCCACCACGGCGGTGACTTCAAGGCCGAACTCCCGCAGCAGGTAGTCATAAGCCGCGTGCACCGTGGCTACCCGCAGGTCCGGGTTGGGCGCACTGGTGAGTTTGGCCAGGGCGTCGGCGCGCATCTGGCGCAGGCGTTTGCCGTAGGCGCGGGCGTTCTGGGTGTAGGTCTTGGCGTTGTCCGGGTCGAGCTTGCCCAGTTCCCGGGCGATGTTATTCACCTGGGCAATCGAGGCGCTGATGGACAGGAAGGTGTGCGGGTTGACCACCTTGCCGGCACCGCGCGCGGCGTTGCCGGTGGCGGCCAGCAGCGGCACGTTGGCGTTCGCTTCGATCACCGGGATGTCCGGGCGCTCGCTGGTGGCGATCATGCGGTCGGCGAAATCGTCATGGCCGACGCCATTGAGCACGATCACATCCAGGGTGCCGATGCGCTTGATGTCTTCGGCGCGGGGCTCGTAGGCGTGAGGGTTGAAGCCGGCCGGAATCAGCGGCACCACCTCGGCTTTGTCCCCCACGATGTTGGCGACGTAGCTGTAATACGGGTGCAGGGTGATACCGATACGCAGGCGTTTGGCAGCGTCGGCACTGGCCATGGGCGCCAGCAGCAAACTGAACAAGCCTGCGAGCACCAGGCGTAATAAGGGCGATGAAATAGACATGGTCTTCTCTCGGCTACAGCGTGAATTCAATGACGATGCTGGCGGGTGACACCGGCATCGAACTGCGCGACCACTTGCTGCCAGCCCGCGCTGATCAGCGCCTGGTCAGTGAGGTCGGTGGGAGGCTTGAGGTTGGCGCTGCGGTTGAGCCAGATATCCGGCTCGGCGCCACTGATGCGCATCAGCAGCGAACCGCTGAGGGCCGGGGTCTGGCTCAGTCCCAGGTAGGCGGTGTCCAGCAACTGCCAGTGGTGGTCGCCACGGCTCACCGAGCTGGCGTCCTGGGCGAAAGGCGCAAAGCCTTCTTCGGCCAGTTGCCCGGGTGTCGGCAGGGCGCTGTGTTCTTCCTGCAGCAAGTGGATTTCATCCAGGGTCACCCGCAGGTCGGCATAGATGCCCTGCTCGGCGGCGCTGAGGTCGCGACGGGCGTCCAGTTGGTGGCTGGGCACGGCGGCGATCTCCTGGCGTTCACCGCGCAAGGCCACCACGGTGCCGGCGACGGCGAGGATGATCAGGCACAGCAGCAGGACGTACAGGGTTTCGTGCCCGGCACCGGCCGGGCGAACAACGTGAGTCGTGCTCATTGGGGCTGGATATCCGCTTGGTCGATTTCCACCACGTGGCCGGGGCCGGCATCAAACAACACGTAGAACTCGGCGGACGGTTTCTTGAAGGTCAGCTTCGAGTCTTCACCCAGCTTGCCGGGCACCAGGATGGTTTCGTCATAGCCGATCACGTCGAGCGTCACGCCGGGGGCGCCGCTGCCATCGGAGAAACCGCCGGTGCACTGGATCTGCTCACCGGCGATTTCCTTGCATTCACACATCGGGTTGTGGGCGAGGGCAACGGTACTGAAACCGGCGCCGAGGATCAGCACGCCACAGGCGCGGGCCAATTGCTGCAAGGTCATGGTTTAACTCCTCGTTTTTTCAGCCAGTCGATGGTGGCCGGCGATGCCTGGCTCAAGGGAATGGAGGCCTGGTGCATGGCGCCGTCCCAGCCTTCCATGGTGATCCACACTTCGGCGTCCAGCGGCGTGCGTTCAGGGATCGGCAGCGCGGCGCCCATGCGGTACGGGGTGCCGAAGAAAATCACCCCGGCGGCCCGCAGGCTGCGTGGCTTGCCGATGCGCAGGTAGGTGGCCTTGACCTGCTCGGTACAGGCAGTGCACAGGGCCGCGTTGAAGGATTTCATCGGGCCCGCCGGGTCAGGGCGCGGAGGCTCGTTGCGCAGCTCTGCGAGCTTCAGGCTCCAGGGGCCGACCTGCACGTCGCCGATCTCCCGTTCGCCGAGGCCGCTGTCACCGCGAAACAGCGCCGCGTCGGCGAAGTACTTGGGCATAAAGCCCAGGGGCACCAGCAACAGCAAAATATTGATGTGGAAGCGCCATTTGAGCCAAAAGGCCCGCAGCGGCGAGGGCGGTTGAACCGTCGTGGCCTTGTTCATCGGTTGCCCTCCGTGGTTTCAGCCTGCAAGGCCTGGATTTTCGCCGGTTGACGGGACGCTTTGGCTTCGCGTTTCAGGGCATTGAGGGTGGCCAGGGCCGTGCGTTTGGTCCAGATCAGCAAGCCGCTCAAGACCATCATGCTCAGCACCAGGCCGAAGAAGGCCCAGATCAGCTTGATCCAGATCCCGCCAAAATCCCCGGTGTGCAACGGGCGCATGGATTCGGTGACGAACTCCAGGGCCGAACGGTCTGACAGCAGGTGCGAGGCAGCGATTTCGCCGTTGTACGGGTTGATTTCTGCGGTCTGGAACATCAGCGGGTACCAGCCACGCCCGCCGATGCGCAGGTGGCTGTAGGCGTTGCTGGGCAGGCTCACAAAGCTGGCCTCGAGCCCTGGAATCCGCTGGGTGGCGATGGTGATCGCCTCGTCCAGCGGAATCATGGGCGCCGGCACGCCCGGGGCGGACATCGGCACTTTGTCGCGGGCAATCGCCGGGACGATAGGCTCGCTGGAAATGGTGATCTGGTTATCGCCCAGGATCGCCTGGATCAGGAACCAGGTGCCGGTGATCGAAATCACCGCGATAAACCAGATCGACCAGATGCCGCTCAACCGGTGGAAGTCGCCCCAGAAAATCCGCGCACCGTGACGAATGCGCAGCGTCGGCCTGAAAAAACCTTTCCAGAAGCGCTTGTAGACCACGAGGCCGGTGACCAGCGAGGCCAACAGCGGCAAGCCCAGCAGCGAGACCAGGTACCAGCCCCAGCTGTAACCATTGGTGAACGGCACCAGCCACCAGCCATGCAGGGCTCGGGTAAATTGCTGGAAGTTGAACGATGGGCTGATGCCCTGGATCACCCCGGTGTACGGGTTGACGTAAACCTCCAGCGAGCGCCCGTCGGGGTAGCTGAGGTCGGCGCTGAGGGCGAAATGCGATTCGTCCGGGCGGCTCAGGGATTCGACGATCACCTGGGGTTCGGCGCGCTTGATGGCGCCGATCACCTGGTCGTAGGTGAGCGGTTCGGCATCGTCCGACGGCTTGCTGGCGCGGATGTCCGGGTTGGCCAGCCAGACGATCTCCTGGCTGACCACCGCCAGGGTGCCGGTGACGCAGACGATCAGCACAAAGAACCAGATGGGCAATGCCAGCCAGCTGTGCACGAGAAACCAGAGTTTTGAGCGTGACTTCTTCGACATGTGAATGAGGGTCTTGATCGGAGGGGGGCAGTAAAGGCCCGGAAAACGCCACCCGTAGCTTTTGCTGACGCGAGCGGCTGTATCTAAGTTAAGACGGATGAGAAACGCAAAACCCTAAGGCGGATATGAAAGTAAATGTTTCAGATACGCATTCATGCAACACGAAACATGTTCCGAGTCATCACCAAGGCGGGATTGATGGGGCGGGGGCGCTGCCTATGATGGGGTCATACCGTTGAGCGAGCCCCATAATGACTTCTGCCAGAACCCTCTACGACAAACACATCGATTCCCACACGGTGTGCCGCCTGGATGACCAGGGCCATGTGCTGCTGTACATCGACCGCCAGGTGATCAACGAATACACCAGCCCCCAGGCCTTCAGCGGCTTGCGCGAGGCAGGCCGCGGCGTGTGGCGCCCCGGCACGGCGCTGGCGGTGGTCGACCATGTGAACCCCACCACGCCCAAGCGCATTGCCGCCATGCCGGATGCGGGCGGCGCGCGGCAAGTGTCGTACCTGGCGGAAAACTGCCGGGACTTCGGGATTGAACTGCTGGACATCCTCGACAAGCGCCAGGGCATCGAACACGTGATCGCCCCGGAGCAGGGCTTTATCCTGCCGGGCATGGTGATTGCCGCTGGCGACAGCCACACCACCACCTATGGCGCACTGGGCGCATTCGGCTTTGGCATCGGCACCTCGGAAATCGAGCATTTGCTGGCCTCCCAAACCCTGGTCTACAAACGCCTGAAGAGCATGCGCGTGACCGTGGACGGTGCATTGGCCCACGGCCTGACCTCCAAGGACGTGATCATGGCGCTGATCGGCAAGATCGGTGCCTCGGGTGCCACCGGCTATGCCATTGAGTTTCGTGGCTCGACCATCGATGCCCTGAGCGTCGAGGCCCGCATGACCATCTGCAACATGGCGGTGGAAGCGGGCGCACGCGGTGCCTTCATGGCGCCGGATGAAAAAGTCTTCGCCTACCTCAAGGGCAAACCCCGCGCGCCGAAGGGCGAACTGTGGGACCGCGCCCTTGCAGGCTGGCGCCAGCTGCACTCGGACGCAGACGCAGTGTTCGACCTCGAAGTGCACCTGGACGCCACGGCCCTGGAGCCGATGGTCACCTGGGGCACCAGCCCCGACCAGGCCGCGCCCATCGGCGCCCGCGTGCCCGACCCGCAAGACGTCAGCGACCTGATCCTGCGCCAGGACATGCGCCGCGCCCTGAACTACATGGGCCTGGAAGCCGGCATGCCGTTGAGCGAGATCGTCATCAGCCATGCGTTTATCGGTTCCTGCACCAACGCCCGCATCGAAGACCTGCGGGACGCCGCCAGCGTGGTGCGCGGCAAGCACGTGGCGGACCACGTGCGGGCGATGATCGTGCCGGGCTCCACCGAAGTGCGCGACCAGGCTGAAGCCGAAGGCCTCGCCGCGATTTTTATCGACGCCGGGTTTGAATGGCGCCAGTCCGGGTGCTCGATGTGCCTGGCAATGAACGACGATGTGCTGGAGCCGGGCGATCGCTGCGCCTCCAGCACCAACCGCAACTTCGAAGGCCGCCAGGGCGCGGGGGCACGCACCCACCTGATGAGCCCGGCCATGGTTGCCGCCGCTGCCATCACTGGCCGCCTGACGGATATTCGCTACTTTGGAGACCGCACATGAGCCTGCAACCCTTCACTCGCATCACCGGCAAGGCCGCGCCGATGCTGGCGGCCAATATCGACACTGACGTGATCATGCCCAAGCAGTTTCTCAAGGGCATCGATCGCAATGGGCTGGACCGCGGGTTGTTCTTTGATTTGCGTTTCTTGCCGTCGGGCGAGGCCAACCCGCAATTCGTGCTGAACCAGCCGGCCTGGCAGGGCGCGAGCTTTATGGTGGTGGGGCCGAACTTCGGTTGTGGTTCCAGCCGGGAGCATGCGGTGTGGGGCTTGAAGCAGATGGGCATTCGGGCGCTGATCGGCAGCAGTTTTGCCGGGATTTTTTATGACAACTGCCAGCGTAACGGGGTGTTGTTGATTACGCTGGACGAGGCGGTGTTGCAGCGGTTGGGGCAGACCGTCAGCCAGCCTGAACAGGCGCAGATCAGTGTGGACCTTGAGGCGCAGGAGATTCTTTTGGCGGACGGGCAGGTGATTTCGTTCCAGATTGATACGTTGCGCAAGACTGCGTTGTTGCTGGGGTTGGATGCCATTGGCACGACCTTGCAGCGCAGTGAGCAGATCAGGGCGTTTGAACGTGAACATCTGGCGGCCAATCCTTGGTTGGGGTGATAGGGCTGTTGTTGCAGTTTGAGTGCGGTGAATGGGGGGCATATCCGTTATTTAGGTAACGGCTGCTTAGGGTTCCGCTCTTACAGCGGGTCACTTTTGAAAAGCGCAAAAGTAACCAAAACGCTCTGCCCCGCCTGTCGGCACCTCGCTAAGGCTCGGTGTTCCCTCACTCCGGCATTGCTCCGCGGGCCGCCGCGACGGGGCGTCCCTGCCCCGTCGCGGCTAAACCGGCGTCCTGCCGGTTTACCCGCTCCTCAATCCCTGCGTTCGGCCTCGGGCTTATTGGGGCAGTCAGATCAAGATCAAAAGCAAGAGCACAGCGGCCTACAGGCCGGCTTGAGTGGTAGAAGCCAGAGCAAAAGCCAAAGCAGAGCTGCTTTTCTGTAGGAGCCGGCTTGCCGGCGAAAAACCTGAGAGCGCCGCGCTGAATCAGGATGCCAGCGTTATCGTTGACGACCATCGCCGGCAAGCCAGCTCCTACAGGGGATCGTGGCCGCTTTAGATTTTGATTTTGCCTTTGCTCCACACCACTCAAGCCGGCCTGTAGGCCGCTGTGCTGTTGATCTGCTTTTGATCTTGATCTTGGGCGCCCCGTTAAACCACGCTGGCCGAACGCAGGCTTTGGAGCGTGGGTAACCCGGCAGGACGCCGGGTTAGCCGCGCTGGGCCAAGGATGGCCCATCGCGGCGGCCCACGGTCCAAAGCCGGAGTGAGCAACCGTGTCGAAATTCAAGCCATTTCAGCGAAATGCTTTTGATCGCGCACCATCGCATTCAGGATCGTCAGCAACTTTCTCATGCATGCCACCAGCGCTACTTTCT
>NZ_JARIXR010000049.1:0-31818 GCF_029269205.1 Pseudomonas sp. 1912-s
CCAGTAGTGCTGACGAATGAGTCGAGCTTGTTTTTGGAAACATCAATTCCGACGAACGCAGAGTCATGGTCCATAGCGTTTTCCTCACGTCCAACCTTGCAGAATCGGGCTTTGCGCCCAGGCAACCGTTCGGACTAGTTTAGGAAGGAACCTGCTCCGACCCATGCTCACTCACGATCTCGAAATCAGAGGGCACTACGGTCTGAAGCAGGTGAAAACAATCTTACAAGGGCACACCGAGCATTAGCGAGGTGCCGAGTGGTGGGGCAAGAGCGTTTTGCTTACTTTTGCGCTTTTCAAAAGTGAGCCGCTGTAAGAGCGGAACCAATAGTCGCCGTTAAGAAAATAACGGATATGCCCCCAATCCAACCCTACTTCTTTTTCTTCGGAATCCGCACCAACCGCGTATCCGAATAAATGTCATGCCAGCCACGCTTCTGCTTATCAAACAACGCCCAGATAAACCCCAGCCCAACGCACAACCACGAAGCGATCGACACCACAAACCGCAACAACGCCTGCCACAGGCTGATCCGCGACCCGTCAGCGTTCTGCACCCGCACGCCCCACACCTGCATGCCCAGGGTCTGCCCCGAATACGTCCAGAACTTGGCAAAAAAACCAAACAGCACAAAAAACAAAATCGTCGACAACAGCGGGTCACCATCCAGCGCGCCGGATTCAGAAAGCGCCCGCAGCTTGGCCTCACCGACAAACCCCATCCACACCAGCTTGTAGATAAAGGCCGTGACGATCAGCAGGGCAGTGCACAACAGGAAATCATAGAACATCGCTGCCAGACGACGGCCCAGGCCTACGGGAGGAAACTCGCCTTGGGGGCTCAGCAGGTGTTTCGACATGGCATGGCTCTCGGCAGAAAAAAGCCATTTTACGGAATAACGCTCATAAAAAAGCCCCTGATGTCATATCAGGGGCTTTTTGTCGCAGAAGAGATCAACCCTCTGCTTGTACCTCGTCGGCTTGCATGCCTTTCTGGCCTTGCACCGCGATGAAGGTCACTTTCTGGCCTTCCTTCAGGCTTTTGAAGCCGTTGCCCTGAATAGCGCGGAAGTGGACGAACAGATCCGGACCGCTTTCTGGAGTGATAAAACCAAACCCTTTCTCGTCGTTAAACCACTTGACGGTACCGCTCTGACGTTCAGCCATTTTCTTATTTCCTTGACGCAAAAAATTAATGACAGCCCCTTTCACATGAAAGAGTACTGGGCTGGGTTGCAGGAAAGTAAGAGACGTCGAACGGGTTGTAGCAAACTTTGGCTACTGCCCAGGTCCAGGTTCCAAGCGACCCATGCAAACACAGTGGGCAAACTCTACGCCAACTAAGACAGAAAAAACAAGCCCCGGGAAAAGCCCAGCGTTTACTCGGCTTTGTGACACTTCGGTCAACAATGTGGATCCCGTTTATTCGATAGAGTTGGTCACTTGTTATAGGTGACTGAACATAACATTGACTATCGTCAATGCACTTTTATGTGGCGGTTGCGTTACAAATTAGTGCGTTTTAACGCAACCGCGTTACTTATAGGAACAGTCAATCAACCACGGTAGTAACGCTGTGGCACGAATGGCATTTTACTTACACGAAGTGGCACCTTTTTCCCACGTACCAATGCAGACACTTCGGTATCCAGTGCGATGAATGCGCTGTCCAGGTAACCCATGGCGAGCGGGCCGCCCAGGCTCGGGCCAAAACCGCCGCTGCAGACGCTGCCGATCACGGTGCCGTGCTCGTCGACGATTTCTGCGCCTTCACGTACCGGCGTGCGCTCCTGCGGCAGCAGGCCCACGCGTTTGCGGCTCACACCGGTTTGTTGCTGGGTGAAGATCGCGTCGGCGCCCGGGAAACCACCGGCACGCGCGCCGTCTGCACGGCGGGCCTTGGAAATCGCCCACAACAGGCTGGCTTCAATCGGTGTGGTCTCGCTATTCATGTCGTGGCCGTAGAGGCACAGGCCGGCTTCCAGGCGCAGGGAGTCGCGCGCGCCCAAGCCGATGGCCTGTACTTCGGTTTCGGCCAGCAGGCTGCGGGCCAGGGCTTCGGCATTGGCGGCCGGTACCGAGATTTCGAAACCGTCTTCGCCGGTGTAGCCCGAGCGGCTGACGTAGCAGTCCACGCCCAGCAGGCGGGTCGGGGCGAATTGCATGAAGGTCATGTGCTTGACCTCCGGTGCCAGGCGCGCCAGTACGCTGACGGCGGCCGGGCCTTGCAGGGCCAGCAGGGCGCGTTCTTCGAAGAGCGGTTCGATGGTGCACTGGTCACCGATGTGCTGGCGCAGGTGGGCCAGGTCCTGGTCCTTGCAGGCGGCATTGACCACCAGGAACAGTTCGTCGTTACCCAGGTTGGCGACCATCAGGTCATCCAGGATACCGCCTTGCTCGTTGGTGAACATCGCATAGCGCTGCATGCCCACCGGCAGGTCGATGATGTCTACAGGCACCAGGCTTTCCAGAGCCTTGGCGGCACCGGCGCCGGTCAGGCGGATCTGGCCCATGTGGGACACATCGAACAACCCGGCCTGTTCACGGGTGTGCAGGTGTTCCTTCATCACGCCCAGTGGGTATTGCACCGGCATGTCGTAGCCGGCGAACGGCACCATGCGCGCGCCCAACTCGATGTGCAGGGCGTGCAACGGGGTTTTCAACAGGGTTTCGGTGGACATATTCAGCTCCTGAAAAACGTGCGGACGCGCTGGTGGGCGTCAGCACTCGATAATGTTGACCGCCAAACCGCCACGGGCGGTTTCCTTGTATTTGCTTTTCATGTCGGCGCCGGTCTGGCGCATGGTGCGGATGACCTTGTCGAGGGACACGAAATGTTGCCCGTCGCCGCGCAGGGCCATGCGCACCGCATTGATGGCCTTGACCGAACCCATGGCGTTGCGCTCGATGCAGGGCACCTGCACCAGGCCGCCAATCGGGTCGCAGGTCAGGCCGAGGTTGTGTTCCATACCGATCTCGGCGGCGTTTTCGACCTGGGAAACCGTACCGCCCAACACTTCACACAGGGCGCCGGCGGCCATGGAACAGGCCACGCCGACTTCTCCCTGGCAGCCGACTTCGGCGCCGGAGATCGAGGCATTTTCCTTGTACAGGATGCCGATGGCTGCGGCGGTGAGCAGGAAACGCACCACGCCGTCTTCGCTGGCGCCCGGGATAAAGCGCATGTAGTAGTGCAACACCGCCGGCACAATCCCGGCCGCACCGTTGGTGGGGGCAGTGACTACGCGCCCGCCATTGGCGTTTTCTTCGTTGACCGCCAGGGCGTACAGGTTGACCCAGTCCAGCACCGACAACGGGTCGCGCAGCGCCGATTCCGGGTTCTTGCACAGCTGGCGATGCAGCGCGGCGGCCCGGCGCTTGACCTTCAGGCCGCCGGGCAAAATCCCTTCATTGCGACAGCCCGCGTCCACGCAGTCCTGCATCACCTGCCAGATCTTCAGCAAGCCTGCGCGGGTTTCCGCTTCCGGGCGCCAGGCGCTTTCATTGGTCAGCATCACCTGGCTGATGGACAGCCCATAGGTGGCGCAATGGCCGAGCAAGTCCTTGGCACTTTTGAACGGGAAGGTCAGGGGCGTGGCGTCTTCGACGATCCGGTCGTGGCCGGCGGCGTCTTCATCCACCACAAATCCGCCGCCCACCGAGTAGTACTCGCGGCTGCGAACCTGCAAACCGGCGGCGTCGAAAGCGCGGAAGATCATGCCGTTGGGATGATAGGGCAGGGGTTTGCGAATCATCGCCAGGTGTTCTTTCTCGTTGAACGCAATGCTGTGTTCACCGAGCAGGTTCAAGCGTGCGTTGCCGCGAATTTCCAACAGGCGTGCGGCGACGGTTTCAGTGTTCACGGTGTCCGGGTGTTCGCCTTCCAGGCCCAGCAATACAGCCTTGTCGCTGCCGTGGCCTTTGCCGGTGGCGCCGAGGGAGCCATAGAGTTCCACCTTGACGCAGGTGGTGGCGCTCAGCAGGTTGTCGCGCTTGAGACCTTCGACGAATCGAGCGGCAGCGCGCATCGGGCCGACGGTGTGGGAGCTGGAGGGGCCGATGCCAATCTTGAACAGGTCGAACACGCTTAAAGACATGGTTGTTCTCCGGTTTCTTATTATTTATCGGGTGTACGCGGTCCCAATGTGGGAGCCGGGCTTGTGTGGGAGCTGGCTTGCCTGCGATAGCATCACCCGGGTCTACCGGATAGACCGAGGTGCTTGCATCGCAGGCAAGCCAGCTCCCACAAAAGCCAGCTCCCACATTGACCGCGTTCTACCGCTCAGGTTATGCGTAGCTTTCGATCGACGGGCAAGCGCACACCAAATTGCGATCGCCAAACACGTTGTCGACCCGGCCAACCGGTGGCCAGTACTTGGCTTCGATCAACGACGCCACCGGGTACACCGCTTGTTCACGGCTGTATGGGTGGCTCCATTCGCCCACCAGTTCCGCCGCAGTGTGGGGTGCGTTCTTCAGCGGGTTGTCGTCCTTGTCCAGCGAGCCGTTTTCCACCGCGCGGATTTCTTCGCGGATGGCGATCATGGCGTCGCAGAAACGGTCCAGTTCTTCCCGGGATTCGCTTTCGGTCGGCTCGATCATCAAGGTGCCGGCCACCGGGAACGACATGGTCGGCGCGTGGAAACCGAAGTCGATCAGGCGCTTGGCCACGTCATCCACGCTGATCCCGCTGCTGTCTTTCAACGGGCGCAGGTCGAGGATGCATTCGTGGGCCACCAGGCCGTTGCTGCCGGTGTAGAGCACGGGGTAGTGCTCTTCGAGGCGACGGGAAATGTAGTTGGCATTCAGGATCGCCAACTGCGACGCGCGCTTGAGGCCCGCGCCGCCCATCATGCTGATGTACATCCAGGTGATCGGCAGAATGCTCGCGCTGCCGAACGGTGCGGCGCAGACCGCGCCTTCCTTGCGTTCCATCGCGGCATGACCCGGCAGGAACGGCGTCAGGTGGGATTTCACGCCAATCGGGCCAACGCCCGGGCCGCCACCGCCGTGGGGAATGCAGAAGGTCTTGTGCAGGTTCAGGTGGGACACGTCGCCGCCGAACTTGCCCGGGGCGCACAGGCCGACCATCGCGTTCATGTTGGCGCCGTCGATGTACACCTGGCCGCCGTTGTCGTGAATGATCCCGCAGATTTCGCGGATGCCTTCTTCGAACACGCCGTGAGTCGACGGGTAGGTGATCATCAGCGCAGCGAGGTGCTCGCGGTGTTCGATAGCCTTGGCGCGCAGGTCTTCGATGTCGACGTTACCGCGGGCATCGCATGCAGTCACCACCACGCGCATGCCAGCCATGTTGGCGGTGGCCGGGTTGGTGCCGTGGGCCGACGACGGGATCAGGCAGATATCGCGGCGCTCTTCGCCACGGCTCTGGTGATAGGCACGAATGGCCAAGAGGCCCGCGTACTCGCCCTGGGAACCGGCGTTCGGTTGCAGGGAGATCGCGTCGTAACCGGTGGCCGCGCAGAGCATGGCTTCCAGTTCGGTGGTCAGTTGCTGGTAGCCAGCGCTTTGCGAGGCTGGGGCGAACGGGTGCAGGGCACCGAACTCGGCCCAGGTCACCGGGATCATTTCGCTGGCGGCGTTGAGCTTCATGGTGCACGAGCCCAGCGGGATCATGGTGCGATCCAGGGCCAGGTCCTTGTCGGCCAGCTTGCGCAGGTAGCGCATCAGCTCGGTTTCGGAGTGGTAACGGTTGAACACCGGGTGGCTGAGGATCGGCGACTGGCGCAGCAGTGCGGCGGGCAGGGTGCTTTCAACGCTGGCGGCGAGTGCGGCGAAGTCCGGCAGGGCTTTACCGCCTGCGAACACGCTCCACAGGGTTTCGATGTCGGCTTGGGAGGTGGTTTCGTCCACCGACAGGCCAAGGCGTTCGCCGTCGACCACACGCAGGTTGATGCGCTGGGCGCGAGCCTGGTCGTGCAGGGCGGCGGTGTGCGCGCCGGTCTTGATGGTCAGGGTGTCGAAGAAGTTTTCTTGCTCAACCTTCAGGCCCAACGCGCTCAAGCCTTTGGCGAAGATCGCGGTCAGGTGGTGAATGCGGTTGGCGATCTGGGTCAGGCCTTTAGGGCCGTGGTACACGGCGTACATGCTGGCGATGTTGGCCAGCAGGACCTGGGCGGTGCAGATGTTGCTGGTGGCTTTCTCGCGGCGGATATGTTGCTCGCGGGTCTGCATGGCCAGGCGCAGGGCCGGCTTGCCGAAACGGTCGACGGACACGCCGACCAGACGGCCCGGCATGTCGCGCTTGAACGCATCCTTGGTAGAGAAGTACGCCGCGTGCGGGCCACCAAAGCCCAGCGGTACGCCGAAGCGTTGCGCGCTGCCGATGGCCACGTCGGCGCCGAACTCACCCGGCGGGGTCAGCAGGGTCAGGGCCAGCAGGTCGGCGGCCACGGCCACCAGGGCGTTGGCGGCGTGGAAGCGTTCGGTCAGCTCAACGTAGTCGAACACGTCACCGTTGCTGGCCGGGTATTGCAGCAGGGCGCCGAAGAAGGCGCTGACGTCGGTCAGTTCACGCTCGTCGCCCACCACCACGTCGATGCCCAATGGCTCGGCACGGGTGCGCAGCACGTCGAGGGTTTGCGGGTGGCTGTGGACCGAGGCGAAGAACGCGTTGCTGCCTTTGTTCTTGCTCAGGCGTTTGCAGAAGGTCATGGCTTCGGCAGCGGCGGTGGCTTCGTCCAGCAGGGATGCGTTGGCGATCGGCAGGCCGGTGAGGTCGCTGATCAGCGTCTGGAAGTTCAGCAGCGACTCCAGGCGGCCTTGGGAAATTTCAGGCTGGTAAGGCGTGTAGGCGGTGTACCAGGCCGGGTTTTCCAGGAGGTTGCGCAGGATCGGCGACGGCGTGTGGCAGTTGTAGTAGCCCTGGCCGATGTAGGTCTTGAACAGCTCGTTCTTGGCGGCAATTGCCTTGATCGAAGCCAGTGCATCGGCCTCGCTCAGGCCGTCGCTCAGGCCCAGTACGGCGGTGCCCTTGATGCTTTCCGGGATCACGCTGGCGCTCAGGGCTTCCAGGGAATCAAAGCCCAGGGTGGCGAGCATGTGTTGCTCGTCGTCCTGGCGCGGGCCGATGTGGCGGGCGATGAATTCGTTGGCGGTGGTCAGATTAGTCATGGCGCGCTCCTCAGGCTTCGGCGTTGGCTTTGATCAGGCGGTCGTACGCATCCTGATCCAACAGCTTAGCTACTGCACCGGCATCGGCCGGCTTAAAGCGGAAGAACCAGCCTTCGCCCATCGGGTCTTCGTTGACCAGCTCGGGGCTGCCGTCCAGCTTGTCGTTCACTTCGAGGACTTCGCCATCCAGCGGCATGTACACGCCGCTGGCGGCCTTGACCGATTCAACGGTGGAGGCTTCTGCCCCTTTGTCGTAGGACTGCAGCTCCGGCAGTTGCACGAAAACCACATCACCCAGCGCGTTCTGCGCAAAAGCGGTAATGCCCACGGTCACGCTGCCGTCGGCTTCGGCGCGCAGCCATTCGTGATCTTCAGTAAAGCGCAACTCGCTCATGGAAACTCCTCAGGGCCAGATTCGTCTGGTGGACGGGATTGGAATAATGGGGAGTTGCTTAGCAAAAACGCGGCCAATGTTTTTTTATCGTTATAAAACAAAGGTTTATTGATTTTGGTTGGCGAGGTTCGAACCGTGGCTGTAGCGATATCGCTACAGCTCGACGCACGAAAAAAAGCCTATGAGGATCAAAGCCTTGCATAGCGACGCTTGAAGGGGTGTGTATTGATATCGTTCCACTGTAGCGCTTTCAGTACAGGTGGGGGTCGCTTTTGATATGAAGGTGGAGTGAACCCAATGTGGGAGCTGGCTTCAGGGCTTGTTGGGGATGCCGTACTTGCGCAGTCGATGGGCGATGGCGGTGTGGGAGGTTTGCAGGCGGCTGGCCAGTTGGCGTGTGGACGGGTAGCTGACGTACAGCTTGTCCAGCAAGGTGCGCTCGAAGTCTTCCACCGCCTGCTCCAGGCTATCGACTTCCCCATCGCTCTGGCGCGCAACGGAGGTGCCGGCGATGTCCAGGTCGCCAATGTCCACCAGGCTGCTTTCGCAAATGGCGGCAGCGCGGAAAATCACGTTCTGCAACTGGCGCACGTTGCCCGGCCAGCGGTTGCCGAGCAGGGCCGGGTAGGTGCCCGGCGCCAGGCGGCAGACCGGGCGCTGGATCTGCGCACAAGCCTGCTGCATGAAGTAACGGGCCAGCAACAGGATGTCCTGGCCGCGCTCGCGCAGGGGCGGCACTTCGACGTTGAGCACGTTGAGGCGGTAGAACAGGTCTTCGCGGAAGGTGCCTTCGCTGACCATCTTTTCCAGGTCGCGGTGGGTGGCGCTGAGGATCCGCACATTGACCTTCACCTCACGGTCGCCGCCCACGCGACGGAAGCTGCCGTCGTTGAGAAACCGCAGCAGCTTGGCCTGCAAGTACGGCGACATCTCGCCGATCTCGTCGAGGAACACCGTGCCCTGGTTCGCCAGTTCCATCAGCCCCGGCTTGCCGCCACGCTGGGCGCCGGTGAAGGCGCCGGGGGCGTAGCCGAACAGCTCGCTCTCGGCCAGGTTTTCCGGCAGGGCCGCGCAGTTCAGGGCCAGGAAAGGCGCACTGTGGCGAGCGCTGATGGCGTGGCAGGCGCGGGCCACCAGTTCCTTGCCGGTGCCGGTCTCGCCCTGGATCAACAACGGTGCATCCAGCGCCGCCACCCGTTGCGCCCGCGCCTTGAGGGTGCGGATCGCCGGGGACTCGCCCAGCAGCGCGTCGAACCCTTCGGCGTGGTCGTGGTGCAGCGCCGACAGTTGTTCGCCGATGCGGTTGGGTTGGTACAGGGTCAGCAGGGCACCGGCGTCGGTGATCGGCGTGGCGTCCAGCAGCAGGGTCTGGCCGTTGACGCTGATTTCCCGCAGGGCCAGGCGAAAGCCGTGTTCCAGCAAGGTGGCCAGCAGTGATGGGTCGTCGAACAATTCGTTGATGCTTTCCCCGGCGGGCTCGCGACCGTACAGCGCGACCAGGGCCGGGTTGGCCAGCAGGATCTTGCCGGCGCTGTCCAGGGCCAATACCGGGTCGGTCATCGCGGCCAGCAGGGCGTCGAGTTGCAGGTGCTGGCGCTGGCCGGGAAGGATGTCGACCACGGTCACCGCTTGCACGCCGCGCACGCTGAACAGTGCATCGCGCAGTTCTTCCAGCACTTCGGCGCTCAGGGTCGGGGCGTCGATGTAGACGTTGGGCGGCACCATTTCCACCGCATCCAGGTTGAGATTGCGCCCACCGAGCAAGGCCAGGACTTCCTGGGTGATGCCGACGCGGTCGATGAAGCTGACGTGGATACGCATGGGGCGGTTAGCGGTTCTGGCGGGCGAGAGGTGGCAAGTATGCCTGACAGGTGGTGGAGATCAAAAATGTGGGAGCTGGCTTGCCTGCGATAGCGGTGGATCAGTCATTGAAAATATTAACTGTCAGTCCGCTATCGCAGGCAAGCCAGCTCCCACAGGGGATCGCCGGTGTTAATGAAATCGGGTTATTCCAGGTGTTCAGGTTTGATCGGGTCGCCCGGCTTCACATCCAGCTGATGGCGTACATCCTCAAACATCAAGTCGTACTGCTTGTGCATCTGGCCATTGAGCACGGCAATCTTCGGCATGCCGTACTTCTGCGCGATGTTCATCGCCTGCCGGGCGAAGTCGAACGACTGGTCCTTGGGCAGGAAAAACTCTTCCTTGAGGTCCTTGCCCTGCACCGAGCCGTGCATCTTGAAGAGCATTCCCTTGCCTTCCTTTGGGTCCTGGCTGACTTCGTAGTCGATGCACAGGTTGTAGCTGTAGTCATCCTTGTTCAGCGCGTGGCGTTCGATGTGCAAGTGACCAGGTTCAAAGGTAGCCATAGGCGTTTTTCCTCTACTTCACAGGTAGGTGATGCCAGGTTTTGCGGTACTGATGCGGGTGCCGGCGCTGCCCTGGACGATCGCTTCGATGTCCGAGAGTGAACCGATCACTGCGGTTTTGCCAGTCTGGCGGGCGAACTCGCACGCCGCCTGGACCTTGGGCCCCATGGAGCCGGCGGCGAAGCCGAGCTTTTCCATTTCGTCCGGGTGCGCCTGGCCGATGGCTTTCTGCGTCGGTTTGCCGAAGTCGATAAACGCGGCATTGACGTCGGTGGCAATCACCAGCAAATCGGCGTCCAGCTGCCCGGCCAGCAGGGAGGAACACAGGTCTTTGTCGATCACGGCTTCAATGCCCTTGAGCTTGCCGTCTTCGCCATACATCGTCGGAATCCCGCCGCCGCCGGCGCAGATCACGATGCTGCCTTTTTCCAGCAGCCACTGGATCGGGCGGATTTCAAAGATCCGCTTCGGCCGTGGGCTGGCCACTACGCGGCGATACTTGTCGCCATCGGGGGCAATCGCCCAGCCTTTTTCAGCGGCAAGTTTTTCTGCCTCGGCCTTGGAGTAGACCGGGCCGATGGGCTTGGTCGGGTTCTGGAAGGCCGGGTCCTTGGCGTCCACTTCGACCTGGGTCAACAGCGTGGCGAACGGCACTTCGAAGTCCAGCAGGTTGCCCAGTTCCTGCTCGATGATGTAGCCGATCATGCCTTCGGTTTCGGCGCCCAGCACATCCAGCGGATACGGCGAAACCTGGGTGTAGGCGGCAGCCTGCAGCGACAGCAGGCCCACTTGCGGGCCATTGCCGTGGGCAATCACCAGCTCGTTGCCGCTGTGGATCTTGGCGATCTGTTCGGTGGCGATGCGGATATTGGCCCGTTGATTGTCTGCGGTCATGGGTTCACCACGGCGCAGAAGGGCGTTGCCGCCCAGTGCAACGACGATACGCATAATGCAATCCTTCTAAAATTCGGCCTTGTGAACACAGGACAAACTGTGGGAACGGGCTTGTGTGGGAGCCGGGCTTGCCCGCGATGGCATCACCTCGGTGCATCTGAAATACCGAGGCGTCTGCATCGCAGGCAAGCCAGCTCCCACAAAAGCACTTCCACATTGACTGTGTTCCGACAGTGGGAGCGGTGTTGGTTTAGATATCCGCCAACGCCGACACCAGAATCGCCTTGATGGTGTGCATGCGGTTCTCGGCTTGCTCAAAGGCAATGTTGGCCGGGGACTCAAACACTTCTTCGGTCACTTCCACGCCGTTGGCCAGGTTCGGATAACGCGCGGCGATGTCCTTGCCGACCTTGGTCTCGCTGTTATGGAACGCCGGCAGGCAGTGCATGAATTTCACCCGTGGGTTGCCCGAGGCCTTCATCATCTTGGCGTTGACCTGGTACGGCAGCAGTTGCTCGATGCGCTCGTCCCACGCTTCCACCGGCTCGCCCATGGAGACCCAGATATCGGTGTGGATGAAGTCCACGCCTTTGACCGCTTCTTTCGGGTCTTCGGTGATGGTGATCCGTGCGCCGCTTTCTTCAGCGAACTCTTGGCACTGTTTGATGAAATCAGCATGCGGCCACAGGGCTTTCGGCGCGCCGATGCGCACGTCCATGCCCAGCTTGGCGCCGATCATCAGCAGCGAGTTGCCCATGTTGTAGCGGGCATCGCCCAGGTAGGCGTAGCTGATGTCATGCAGCGGCTTGTCGCTGTGCTCGCGCATGGTCAGGGTGTCGGCGATCATTTGGGTGGGGTGGAATTCGGCGGTCAGGCCGTTGAACACCGGCACGCCGGCGAACTTGGCCAGCTCTTCGACGATTTCCTGTTCAAAGCCACGGTACTCGATGGCATCGAACATCCGGCCGAGGACGCGGGCCGTGTCTTTCATGCTTTCCTTGTGGCCGATCTGCGACGATACCGGGTCGATGTAGGTGACGTGCGCACCCTGGTCGTGGGCCGCGACTTCGAAGGCGCAACGGGTGCGGGTTGAGGTTTTTTCGAAGATCAGCGCGATGTTTTTGCCCTTCAGGTGCGGACGCTCGGTGCCGGTGTATTTGGCGCGCTTGAGGTCGCGGGACAGGTCCAGCAGGTAGTGCAGCTCGCGGGTGGTGTGGTGCATCAGCGACAGCAGGCTGCGGTTGCGCATATTAAAAGCCATGGTGGATCTCCTTAGGTTTCGGTTATCCCCTTGGCCACTGCTGGATAAACAGCGGCCAAGGCCAAAAAATTAATAGTCGATTGGGTCGCGAATGATCGGGCAGGTCATGCAGTGGCCGCCGCCACGGCCCCGGCCGAGTTCCCCGGCGCTGATGGTGATGACTTCCACGCCGGCCTTGCGCAGCAGGGTATTGGTGTAGGTGTTGCGGTCGTAGCCGATCACCACGCCAGGCTCCACGGCCACCACGTTGTTGCCGTCATCCCACTGTTCGCGTTCGGCGGCGAAGCTGTTGCCGCCGGTTTCCACCACGCGCAGGGCCTTGAGGTTCAGGGCGGCGGCGACGGTGTCGAGGAAGTTGGTTTTTTCGCGTTGGATATCGATGCCGCCGGGCTTGGTCTCGTCCGGGCGCAGGGTGAAGGCGACGATCTGGTTCACCACTTCCGGGAAGATGGTGACCAGGTCGCGGTCGCAGAAGCTGAACACCGTGTCGAGGTGCATCGCCGCGCGGGATTTCGGCAGGCCGGCAACGATCACGCGCTCCACGGCTTTGTGCTTGAACAGGTTCAGCGCGAGTTGGCCGATGGCCTGGCGCGAGGAACGCTCGCCCATGCCGATCAACACCACGCCGTTCCCGATCGGCATCACGTCGCCGCCTTCCAGCGTGGCGTTGCCGTGTTCCTGGTCGGGGTCGCCGTACCACACCTGGAAGTCAGCGTTGGTGAACTCGGGGTGGAATTTGTAGATGGCGCTCGCCAGCAGGGTTTCCTGGCGTCGCGCCGGCCAGTACATCGGGTTCAGCGTCACACCGCCGTAGATCCAGCAGGTGGTGTCGCGGGTGAACTGGGTGTTCGGCAGTGGCGGCAGGATGAAGCTCGAATGCCCGAGGAAGTCGCGGAACATCTCGATGGTCTTGCCGCCGAAGCTGCTCGGCAGGTCATCGGCCGACACGCCACCGATCAGGAACTCGGCGACCTTGCGCGGCTCCAGGCTGCGCAGCCACGAGCCGACTTCATTGACCAGCCCCAGGCCGACCTGGTTGGCGGTGATCTTGCGCTCCAGGATCCAGTCCAGGGCTTCGGGGATGGCAACGATGTCGGTCAGCAGGTTGTGCATTTCCAGCACATCGATGTCGCGCTCGCGCATCTTGGTCACGAAGTCGAAATGGTCGCGCTTGGCCTGGACCACCCACAGCACGTCATCGAACAGCAATTCATCGCAGTTGTTGGGGGTCAGCCGCTGGTGGGCCAAACCTGGGGAGCACACCATGACTTTGCGCAGTTTGCCGGCTTCGGAATGTACGCCGTACTTCACTTTTTCCGTGGTCATTACAGATCCTCCAGTGAACAATAATTACAGGGTCAGGAAACCGTCGTAGAGCCCATAGGCCGCCACCAGGGCGCCGATGACTACTGCGGCGAAAATCAGTTTCTCGACATTGGTGAAAATCGGTTTGCCCAGCTCGTGCTTGGCCTTGGCGAACAGGATTGCGCCGGGGGCGTAGAGCAGGGCGGACAGCAGCAGGTACTTGGTGCCGCCGGCATAGAGCAGCCAGACCGCGTAGATCAGCGCGATCGCACCGATAAACAGGTCTTTCTTGCGGTCGGCCAGGGCGTTTTCGTAGGTCTCACCGCGCACCGCCAGCAACAGCGCATAGGCCGCCGACCACAGGTAAGGCACCAGGATCATCGAGGTGGCGAGGTAGATCAGCGACAGGTAAGTGCTGGCCGAGAACAGGGTGATCACCAGGAAAATCTGCACCATGGCGTTGGTCAGCCACAGGGCGTTGACCGGCACGTGGTTGGCGTTTTCCTTACGCAGGAACTCCGGCATGGTGTGGTCCTTGGCCGCGGCGAACATGATCTCCGCACACAGCAGCACCCACGACAGCAACGCCCCCAGCAAGGAAATGATCAAGCCGACGCTGATCAGCACTGCGCCCCAATGCCCCACCACATGCTCCAGCACCGCTGCCATCGACGGGTTTTGCAGCTTGGCCAGTTCCGGCTGGGTCATGATCCCCAGGGACAGCACGTTCACCAGCATCAGGAACAGCAGCACAGTGATAAAGCCAATCACGGTGGCCTTGCCGACGTCGGAGCGTTTTTCGGCGCGGGACGAGAAGATGCTCGCGCCTTCGATGCCGATGAACACCCAGACGGTGACCAACATCATGTTGCGCACCTGGTTCATTACGCTGCCCAGGTCCGGGTTTTTCACGCCCCAGATGTCTGCGGTGAAGATGTCCAGCTTGAACGCGAAGAGCGCGATCAACACGAACAGCACCAGCGGCACCACCTTGGCAACAGTGGTCACCAGGTTGATGAACGCCGCTTCCTTGATCCCGCGCAGCACCAGGAAGTGCACGGCCCACAACAGCACCGACGCGCCGATCACCGCCGCCGGGGTGTTGCCTTCACCGAAGATGGGAAAGAAGTAACCGAGGGTGCTGAACAGCAGCACGAAGTAGCCGACGTTGCCCAGCCAGGCACTGATCCAGTAACCCCAGGCCGACGAGAAACCCATGTAGTCGCCAAACCCGGCCTTGGCGTAGGCATACACCCCGCCGTCGAGGTCAGGCTTGCGATTGGCCAGGGTCTGGAAGACGAAGGCGAGGGTCAACATGCCCACGGCGGTAATCACCCAACCAATCAGTACCGCGCCCACATCGGCGCTGGCCGCCATGTTTTGCGGCAGTGAGAAGATCCCGCCACCAATCATTGAACCCACGACAAGTGCAACCAGTGCGCCTAATCGAAGTTTTCCGGGAGATTCAGACATCGCATGACTCCAATGCAGGAGAAGAGAGACCACAGAATAAATCCGTGCGCTAATCAAACAGCTGACTCAGATCACTTCATTGGCACATTCCATTGTGAATTAATGACTTATGATGAAAGCTACGGGCGCTGAAGTGCCCCGCAGAGGCTCGTCGTAGAGCGTTTCTGCGTTTCAAACAACAGGATTTCTCATTAGCATGGACCTTTGAAGCTAGCCCGTATTTCCAGATATGCAAACTTTTACAGAACAGCGTTATTTAAATTATAAATTTGCCTTAACGCTGTTTATTGTCATGCCTTTAAGTTATGAAGCTTGCGGCTTTATTAGCTATATCTAATAAACGCTACATCGGCTTAATAAATTAGTTGAGTGCACAGTTGTTGGCTCGATTGTTGTTTCGTTCAGGAGTGTCCATGTCCCAACCCTCGGAAAAGCTGCGCCTCAATGCCTTGATCGCCTTGGTGGTGGGCTCGATGATCGGCGGCGGGATTTTCTCGTTGCCGCAGAACATGGCGGCGCGGGCCGAGGTGGGCGCGGTGTTGATTGGCTGGGCAATTACCGCCGTGGGCATGCTGACTCTGGCGTTCGTGTTTCAGACCCTGGCCAACCGCAAGCCCGAGCTGGATTCCGGCGTATACGCCTACGCCAAGGCCGGGTTTGGCGACTACATGGGTTTCTCGTCGGCCTGGGGTTATTGGATCAGCGCCTGGATGGGCAATGTCGGTTACTTCGTGTTGCTATTTAGTACCCTCGGCTACTTTTTTCCGGTGTTCGGCCAGGGCAATACCCCGGTGGCGATCGCCTGCGCGTCGCTGCTGCTGTGGGCCGTGCATTTTCTGGTGATGCGCGGGATCAAGGAGGCGGCGTTCATCAACCAGATCACCACCGTGGCCAAGATCGTGCCGTTGGTGATGTTTATCGTGATCGCCGCCGTGGCGTTCAAGGCCGATATCTTTACCCGCGACATCTGGGGCCTGAGCAACCCGAACTTCGGTGGCGTGGTGGACCAGGTGCGCAACATGATGCTGGTCACGGTGTTTGTGTTTATCGGCATCGAGGGCGCCAGCGTCTACTCGGCGCGAGCCGAGAAACGCTCGGACGTGGGCCGGGCCACGGTGATCGGTTTCCTGGGCGTGCTGGCGCTGCTGGTGTTGGTCAACCTGCTGTCGCTGGGGATCATGAGCCAGCCGGAATTGGCCAACCTGCAAAACCCGTCCCTGGCCGGGGTACTGGAACATATCGTCGGGCCCTGGGGCGCGTTGTTGATCAGCATCGGGCTGGCGGTTTCGCTGCTGGGGGCGCTGCTGTCGTGGGCGTTGCTCTGCGCTGAAATTCTCTATGCCACCGCCCATGACAAGACCATGCCCGCGTTCCTGAAGAAGGAAAACGTCAACCAGGTGCCCGTCAATGCGCTGTGGCTGACCAACGTGATGATCCAGCTGTTCCTGGTGATCACGCTGTTTTCGGAAAGCACCTACACCACCCTGATCTACCTGGCGTCGTCGATGATCCTCGTGCCCTACCTGTGGTCGGCGGCGTATGCCGTGTTGTTGAGCGGGCGCGGCGAAACCTATGAAGGCGCCCACGGCGAACGCATGAAGGACTTGCTGGTGAGCCTGATTGCCCTGGCTTACGCGGTGTGGCTGCTTTACGCCGGTGGTTTGAAATACCTGCTGTTGTCGGCGCTGCTGTATGCGCCGGGGGTGATCCTGTTTGCCCTGGCCAAGCGTGAGCAGGGCCAGCCCTTGTTTACCCACCTGGAAAAAGGCATTTTCGCCTGCGTGATCGCCGGGGCGAGCCTGGCGGCGTATGGGTTGTACAGCGGGGTGTTGTCGTTGTGAGGATTCAACTGGGGTATCAGGCGCCCTATGACTGGGCGGCGATGCTGGGTTTTCTGTCGGCCCGTGCGATCAGCGGGTTGGAGACAGTGGACGGCGGCGTGTACTCGCGCAGTATCAGTGTCGGCGGTCAGTATGGCTGGCTCAGTGTAACGCCCGGCACGGGGGAGTGGCTTGAGGTAACGGTGGGTTTTCCCGACCCGAACGCGTTGCCTGAGATTGAGCGGCGGTTGCGCGACATGTTTGACCTGGCGGCTGACCCGCAGCTGATCCAGCGGCAACTGGCGACGGATCCCTTGATTGCACGGTTGGTGGCGGCGCGGCCCGGCCTGCGGGTGCCGGGAACCTGGGACGGGTTGGAGTTGGCGATTCGGGCGGTACTGGGCCAGCAGATCACCGTAGTGGCGGCAATCAAATTGGCAGGCAAGTTGGTGGCGCAATACGGCACGCCGTTGGTGACACCCCATGCCGGCGTGACCCATGTGTTTCCCGACGCCGAGGTGTTGGCGGCGGCGGACCTGGCGAGCCTGGGCATGCCGAAAAGCCGCGGGCGCACCTTGTCGGCTGTGGCCCAGGCGTTGCTGGATGACCCTCAGATCTTCCAGCCGAAAGCGAGCTTGAAGGAGAGCGTGGCGCGGCTGGTGGCATTGCCGGGGATTGGTGACTGGACGGCCCAGTACATCGCCATGCGCCAGATGCGCGAGCAGGATGCGTTTGCTTCGGGGGATATCGGGTTGATCAATGCGTTGGCCGCGCTGGAAGGCGGGCCGGTGAGCCCGCGCCAGTTGCTGGCACGGGCTGAAGCCTGGCGACCGCTCAGGGCGTACGCGGCGCAGCATTTGTGGACATCATTAAGCCGGGCAGATTGATTCTGCGTACCTGTGGCGAGGGAGCAAGCTCCCTCGCCACAGGATCTTCGGTCACCATTGAGGGCGATGTGAACCCAATTCAACTGCGGGCAAATCCCACTGCAACGGTGTGCCGCTGAGGGTTACCGGGGGCAGTAACCGATGGGCCGGGCCCCAGGCGGTCTGCTCGACTACCAGGCCTTGATCACCCGGTTCTTCGGCCCGCAGGGGCGGTTGTTCCTGAACCTGTCCGGCGTCCACCAACAGCTTTGCCGTGCGCGCCAATGACAGCAGCGCCGACCCGCCGCGCCCGGATTTCAATCGCTCACTCAATGCCTGGATCGCACTGGCGGCCATTAAGTACCCGGTGGCGTGGTCCAGCGCCTGCAACGGCAGCGGCACGGGTTTGTCGGCCTTTTTCCACTGCCGGCCCGCCTCGGCAATTCCGGTGCTCATCTGCACCAGGCTGTCGAAGCCCCGGCGATTGCGCCACGGGCCGCTCCAGCCATAGGCATTGAGGCTGGCATCGATCAGGCCGGGCGCCAGGGCTTGCAGCGCAGCCTCGCCGTAGCCCAGTTGCTCCAGGGCATCGGCACGGTAGCCGTGCAGCAGGATGTCAGTGTCCTTGAGCAGGCGCTCGAAGAGGTTGCGGTCGTCGGGGTTTTTCAGGTCCAGGCGGGCGCAGCGTTTGCCCAGGGTCATTTCCGGCACCACGCCGGGTTCGTTCCAGTCCGGGGAGTCGATGCGCAGGACATCGGCGCCAAGGCCGGCGAGAAATCGGCTGGCGGTGGGGCCGGCCAACACGCGGGTCAGGTCCAGCACCTTGATGCCCGCCAGTGGCCGCGCCACCGAGCCCAGCCAGGGTTTGTCGCTGAGGGTTGCAAAGGTCTGGCGATGAACCAGTGGTTCCTGATTGACCGCCAACCCTTGAGGATGAGCTTGCCAGTCTTGCCACGAACGCATCTGCGCGGCACAGCCGTTCGCCTCGACAATCGCTTGTTCCAGCTCGGCAGCGTTCCATTGCGCAACCTTCGCGGCCATTGCGTCACGGTCAGCGGCCTGCCCGAGTACGCGCTCGGCGGCGGCGCGATGGTGCGGCGCATTGGTGTGCAGGCGAATCCAGCCATCGGCGCATGCGTAGTCGCCGGCAATCGGGTCCCACAGCGGCGGTGTGGCCCAGCCGTCGGGACGCAGGGACGAGGAGAACCAGAATGAGGCGAGGCGTCGATCGACGGTCACCGAGGGCAGGCGCCCGGTTTGCTGCAACAGCAACTGGGCAACCGCCTGGCCGGCTGCGCCGATGCTGGCGCTGGCCAGTTCGGTGACGGCAAAGGTCGAGGGCAGGGCGCCGGCCTCGGTGAAGGCCTGCGCGGTGACGGGTAAGTCGAGTGCTTCCTGGATGGGAGTGAGCAGATCAGTCATCAAAGGCCCTCCTTATGAGAAGGGCCATCATAGAAGATCATCAGGGTTGAATGACAACCCCGGGTTCCAGCGGCAAATCCACGCTGGCGATAAAGCCGCCATCGGGATGATTGGCCAGGATCAGGCTGCCGCCATGGCGCTCCGCCGCGCGCCGGGCAATGGCCAGGCCCAGGCCGTGGCCTTGGGCGGTTTGCCCCGGGGCCCGGTAAAACGGCTCGCCCAACTGGCTCAGGTGTTCGGCGTCTACGCCGGGGCCGTGGTCGCGCACGCTGATCACAATGCGTTCGCCCTGGCGTTTGGCGTCCATTTCAATCGGTTGCCCGGGCGGGTTGAAGCGTTGGGCATTGCGCAGCAGGTTGTCCACCGCGCGTTCGATCATGGTCGGCCAGCCCTTGAGTTGCAGCCCGGCCTCGGCATCGAGCTGCACGGGCTGGTCCGGCGCACCCAGCAGCGCGTCTTTTTGCAGGGTCCTGAGCAACGGATTGAGGTCGATGTCTTCGGCGCTGGCGTTGTCGGCGTCCACTCGGGCGAGTACCAGGATTTCGCTGATCAGTGCTTCCAGGCGGTCGCATTCACGGGTCAGGCGGGGCCAGAGTTTCTCCCGTGCCTCGGGCGTGGCCCGTTCTGCCAGGGCCAGGGCGATTCGCAGGCGGGCCAGGGGCGAGCGCAGTTCGTGGGACACGTCCCGCAGCAATTGGCGCTGGCTGCCGATCAGGCTTTGCAGGCGGGCGCCCATGCGGTTGAAGTCGGTGGCGAGCACGCCGAATTCGTCGCGACGGTTGGCCAGTCGTGCCAGGCTGTTTTGCTGGTAGGTGGTCTGGCCCAGGTCGTGCACCGCGCCGCGCAGGCGGCTGAGGGGGCGAGTGATAGACAGCGTCACCAGCAGGCTGAACAGGGTCAGCACCACCAGCGCGATCGCCAGGGCACTCAACGGCCAGAGCAGGCTGCTGCGGTGCCAGGCGTCCAGCTCCGGGTGAGGGATGCGGTAGATCAACAGGTAGGTGTCGCCGGTTTTTTCGCTGGTGTATTCGGCGGTCAGGCGGCGCCAGGGCAGGTGGCGGTCCTGGCTGTCGTTTTGCCGGGCTTCGAGGGCGGCGGCCCGACGCGGGAACGTGCCGCGCACCACAGGCTCGCCGCTTTCGTTAAGCACTTGCACGTCGATGTGGTACTGGCGCTTGCGCTGCTGCAGCAAGTCCTGGGCGGCGTCCTCGCCCTGAGCCTCATAGAGCTGCGTCCATTCCTGCGCGAGGTTATTGAGCCCGGGGTGGCGGCTGAGAATCCACGCATCCTGGTTGAGCATATGCCCCAGCAGGATCGACAACCCGGCAACCAGGGCGATGGCCAGCCAGAAGCTGGCAAGGACGCGCCAGAACAATGAACGCACAAGAAATCCTCAAACAGGAAAAGCCCAGCGGCGGTGGCCACTGGGCTGTGGGAGTGAAGCTAGATCATTATTGCGCTTTTTGCGGCTGTTGGGCTTTCCAGGCCTGGAATTCCTTCCACTCGGCGCGGCGCTCGGCTTGTTTCTTCACGATCTCGTCGAATTTCTTCTGTTGATCGGGTTTCAGCACGGCACGGATATCGGCCTGGGTTTTCTGTTTGCCGGCGGCCATTTCGTCTTGCATGGCTTTCTGGTCAGCGGCCGGGAGTTTATCCAGGTACTTCTTGACCAGCTCTTTGCGAGCGTGCCATTGCTGGCCCATCAATTTGCCGATCTGCTGGCGTTGTTCATGGGTCAGATCAAGCTGGCTGAAAGGGCCACCTTTGCCCCGCATGCCGTGTTCGCCGCCGTGGCCTGGGCCGCCCATCATGTGACCTTCCGGGCCGCCCATCGGGCCTGGGCCTTCAGGTGCAGCGGCCATGGCAACGGTTGGCAGGGCGGCAGCGAACATCAGAGCGATAAGGGTCTTGCGCATGGTGATTCTCCTGTCTCTATTCCGGTGAGTCCGGATGTGAGTAGATTACGGAGATCAAGGTCAGCGGCAGTCAGGGGAGGGTAAAGCTTGGGTAAAGAGGATTTTGGGCGGGGCTGACAAAACTCACGCCATCCTTGTAGGAGTCCGGCTTGCCGGCGATGGCGTTATCGGATCTTGCGTCTCGCTTTCTGACGCCATCGCCGGCAAGCCGGGCTCCTACAAAAATAGGAGTTAAAGGCTGTAGTAATAGCCGCGGCTACGCAGCGCCACGATCCGTGGCCGGCCATCCGGGTGCGGGCCGATCTTCTTGCGCAGGTTGCTGACGTGCATGTCCAGGCTGCGGTCATACAGGGTCAGCTTGCGGCCCAGGGCGATTTGCGCCAGTTCCTGTTTGTCCAGTGGCTCCCCCGGCTGGCGCAGCAAGGCTTCCAGCAGGCGGCTTTCGGAGACGGTCAGGGCAAATTCCTGTTCATCGATAGTGACCACGCCACGCACCGGGCTGAAACACAGGTCGCCCAGCTCCAGCTGGGTGGACACGGCAGCCGGGTGGCTGCGACGCAGCACGGCGCGCAGCCGGGCAGTCAGTTCGCGAGGGTCGCAGGGCTTGGCCAGGTAGTCGTCGGCGCCCAGTTCCAGGCCGAGAATCCGGTCCAGCGGTTCGCCGCGGGCCGAGAGCATCAGCACCGGCAACTCCGGGTGGTCGCTGCGCAATTGCTTGAGCAGCTCAAGGCCGCTGCCATCGGGCAGCATCACGTCGAGCACCACCGCCGCCGGGGCGGCTTCGGCCAATGCCTTGCGGGCGCTCAAGCCGTCATGGCAGGCGCGCACCTGGAAACCTTCCTGGCTCAACCAACTGGTCAGCAGCTCACAGAGCTCCTGGTCATCATCTATCAGTAACAGCTCGCTCATGACTCACTCAATTTAGCCATTGTCGACGGCGCCGGTGCCCGCCACTGGCGAAGATCCCGCACAACAGGGCGATCAGCGCGACTGCTCCACCGGTCACGAACCATTGCTGTTGTTCGGTAAGCCAGCGTGGCAAGGCACTGCCCTGTGCTTCTTTGAGTTGCTGGGCCAGGCGTTGGTTCTCCTGGCGCAGTTTACTCAGTTGGGTACTTTCCCGGGTGGCGTCAGCACTTTGCAATTGCTTGCTCAGTTCTTCCCGCTGCCGTTCGCTTTCTTTCAAACGTTGCTGCAAATCGGTGATCTGGCTGCCGGCACTCAAGGACAGGGGCGTAGAACTGCCGGTGTTCGAGGTTTCTTCAGCGTGGGCCGTAGCCCCGATCATTAACACTGCCAACAGACACAACTGACGTAAGCGCATCGGAACTCCTGATTCCACACGAATATTCAGAACGTTGTCGGCAGGTTACCGGGAATAATGAGCGTTTAGGAGTGCGCCGAAGCCAATTGGTTCAGCGCACAACGAATCAAGGCAGGACTTGTTTGAACGGTTTGACCAGCACTTGGGCGTACACGCCGGCCGCCACATACGGATCAGCGTCGGCCCAGGCTTGTGCCGCCGCCAGGGAGGCGAACTCGACAACCACCAGGCTGCCAGTAAAACCGGCGTCTCCCGGGTCATTGCTGTCGACCGCCGGGTGCGGGCCGGCCAATACGAGGCGGCCTTCGGCTTGCAGCTGTTTCAGGCGCTCCAGGTGCGCCGGGCGCACGCTCAGGCGTTTTTCCAGGGAGTTGGCGACGTCGGTGGAAATGATTGCGTAGAGCATGTCAGTCCTCGGTTTTCGGCGTGGTAGGGTCGGTGTCATGCAGGTGGCGCGACAGGTAGATACCCTGGCCGACCAGGAACAGCACGGTCATGCCCAGGCTGCCGAAGACCTTGAAGTCCACCCAGTAGCTCTGGAAGGTAAAGGCGACGAACAGGTTGGCGGCGCCGCAGAACAGGAAAAACACGATCCAGGCGATGTTCAGGCGAACCCAGACCGGGTCCGGCAAGCTCAGCGCGTGGCCCATGATCCGCTTGATCAGCAGGCGGTCACCGATGAAGTGGCTGCCGATAAAGGCCAGGGCGAACAGCCAGTTGACCACCGGGGCTTTCCATTTAAGGAAAGTTTCGCTGTGGAAGGCCAGGGTCAGGCTGCCGAAGACGAGGCAGGCGATCAGGGTCAGCCATTGGCTTTTTTCCAGCTTGCGCTGGGAGATGAAGAGCGCGCCGTAGACCACCACGGAGCTGATGATCAGCACGGCGGTGGCACTGTAGATGCCACCGACTGTCAGCTCGTGGCCGGCAATATCGATTGAGCGTGGGGCGATTTTGTAAACGATGAAAAACAGCAACAGCGGGATGAAGTCGATGAATTGTTTCACAGTAAGAGCCAGAAGCTGGATGTGGCGGCATAATAACAAACATCCTTGGTAGCGAAAGCGCCAGCTGACTTGAGGTTACACACTCCCGTGAATGTTGATTTGCACTGCCATAGCACAGCCTCCGACGGCGCCCTGGCGCCCGCGGTCCTGGTTGCGCGTGCGTTTGAAAAAGGCGTGCGAGTCCTGTCGTTGACCGACCACGACACCCTCGAAGGCCTGGCAGAGGCCCGCGAGACCGCGAATGCGCTGGGTATGCAACTGGTCAACGGGGTTGAATTGTCCTGCACCTGGGGTGGCGCAACCATTCACGTCCTGGGCTACGGTTTCGACGTCAACGCGCCGCCGCTGGTTGCGGCCATCGCCCAATTGCACGATGGCCGTTGGCTGCGGTCCGAAGAAATAAGCCGCAAGCTGGCCTTGAAGGGCATGCCCAACGGCCTTGAGGGCGCCCGCGCCATCCAGCAGGAACTGGGCGACAGCGGCAACGCTCCGGCCCGTCCGCATTTTGCCGACTGGATGGTGCGTGAAGGTTTTGTAAAGGATCGCGCCGAAGCGTTCCGCAAATGGCTGGGCGCCGGCAAGCTGGGAGACGTCAAGCAACACTGGCCGACCCTGGAAGACACCGTTGGCACACTGCGGGCAGCAGGCGCGTGGGTCAGCCTGGCGCATCCCTGGCATTACGATTTCACCCGCAGCAAGCGCCGCAAGCTGATTGGCGACTATATTCAAGCGGGCGGCCACGCAATCGAAGTGGTCAACGGGCATCAACCCGCCGAACAGGTCGGCAGCCTGGCGATTCTTGCCCGCGAATTTGGTCTGCTGGTCAGCGCCGGCAGTGATTTTCATGGCCCTGGCGGCTGGTCCGAGATTGGCGAGTACCGTGCCGTCCCGGAAGATTTGCCGCCCCTTTGGTGTCGCTTCAAACATGACCCCATTATTGCCACCGTCTGAACAGGTAGAACACGTGAGTCAATTCTTCCAGATTCATCCGGAAAACCCGCAGGCGCGCCTGATCAAACAGGCCGTGGAGATCATCCGTGCCGGTGGCGTGGTGATCTACCCCACAGATTCCTCCTACGCGATTGGTTGCCAGATCGGCGACAAGAATGCGGTCGAGCGCGTAAGACGCCTGCGTGACCTGGACAAGAACCACAACTTCGCGCTGATTTGCAGCGACCTGTCCCAACTGGGGCTGTTCGCCAAGGTCGACACCGGCACCTTCCGCCTGCTCAAGGCCCACACGCCGGGGCCCTACACCTTTATTCTCAACGCCACCCGGGAAGTGCCGCGCCTGCTGCTGCACCCGAAGAAGCGCACCATCGGTTTGCGGGTGCCGGAACACCCGATCGCCCTGGCATTGCTGGCCGAACTCGGTGAGCCGCTGATGAGCGTGTCGCTGATCCTGCCGGGCGAAGAGGAGCCGTTGTACGACCCTTACGAAATGCGCCGGCTGCTGGAAAAACACGTCGACCTGATCATCGACGGCGGCTACGGCGGCAACAAGGCTTCCACCGTGATCAACCTGGCCGACGGCGAGCCGGAAGTGGTGCGCGTGGGTTGCGGCGACCCGGCACCGTTCATGGTCGAGGCCTGAATGTCGGCCGTGGAAACCGTCGACAGCCAGGCGGGCGCCCAGCAGGAACTGCCATTTGCCATGGTCTACGGCCAGGCGGTCATGGAAATGCCGCTGGACCTGTATATTCCGCCGGACGCTCTGGAAGTCTTCCTTGAAGCCTTCGAAGGCCCGCTGGACTTGCTGCTGTACCTGATCCGCAAGCAGAACATCAACATCCTCGACATCCCGGTGGCGGAAATCACCCGCCAGTACATGGGCTATGTCGAGTTGATGCAGACGGTACGACTGGAACTGGCCGCCGAATACCTGGTGATGGCCGCGATGCTTGCGGAGATCAAGTCACGCATGCTGCTGCCGCGCTCGGAAACCATCGAGGCGGAAGAGGACGACCCACGCGCCGAACTGATCCGTCGCCTGCAGGAATACGAACGCTTCAAGGCCGCCGCCGAAGGCATTGACGGTTTGAGCCGGGTGGGTCGCGATGTGGTGGTGCCCAAGCTTGATGCCCCGGAAGCCCGGGCGCGCAAGCTGTTGCCGGACGTGAGCCTGGAAGAATTGCTGATGTCCATGGCCGAAGTCCTGCGCCGTGGCGACATGTTTGAAAGCCACCAGGTCAGCCGCGAAGCGCTGTCCACCCGTGAGCGCATGAGTGATGTGCTGGACCGCCTCAAGGGCGGCGGGTTTGTGCCGTTCGTAGAGTTGTTTACCAAAGAAGAAGGGCGCCTGGGGGTCGTGGTGACTTTTATGGCGATCCTCGAACTGGTCAAGGAATCCTTGGTCGAGCTGGTCCAGAATGAGCCTTTTGCGGCTATCCACGTGCGGGCGCGAGCCGAATAAAGAGCTGAATCGATGAATTTGACTGAACCCCGCGAACTGGCGCCGCTGCTGGAAGCCTTTCTCCTGGCCTCGGGCAAGCCGCAATCTTTGGAACGCCTGTTCGAGCTGTTTGAAGAAGCCGAGCGCCCTGAGCCGCCGGTGTTCAAGAAGGCCCTGGAGATTCTGCGCAAGTCCTGCGATGGCCGTGCGTTTGAGCTGCGGGAAGTGGCCTCGGGTTATCGCCTGCAAATCCGCGAGAAGTTCTCACCGTGGGTCGGCCGCCTGTGGGAAGAGCGCCCGCAGCGCTATTCCCGGGCGATGCTGGAGACCATGGCGCTGATCGCCTACCGCCAGCCGATCACCCGGGGCGAGATCGAAGACGTGCGGGGTGTGGCGGTCAACAGCCATATCGTCAAGACGTTGCTGGAGCGGGAGTGGATCAGGATCGTCGGCTATCGGGACGTGCCCGGCAAGCCGGCGATGTTCGCCACCACCAAGGTGTTCCTCGACCACTTCAACCTGAAAAACCTCGACGATTTGCCGCCGCTGGCCGAACTGCGGGAGATGGAGCCGGACCCGGTTCTGGACTTCGACGACGCGCCCGTGCCCGTCGGATTGCAGGAGCTGGCCGACGCCAGTGCCGAGCCGGAAGAGCCGAAGGACGAAACCAGTTTCCATACGCTGTTGCTGGAACTGGACGACATGGAGCAGGGCATCAAGACCGACTTCGACGATCTGCTGCGTGATGGTGCAGTCAGCGATGGGGAACCGGAGCCCGTGCTGCAACTGAACGTTGAGGTTGAGCCGCAGGTCGAAGATGAACCGGAGCCGGAACCGGAACCCGAAGAAGACATTCTCGGCGTCGCGGAAGCCCGTGCAAAACTGCTGGCCGCCGTCGCCGCTCTCGAACAACCGCCGCTGAGCGACGAAGAAGACGAAGCCCGTGCCCTGGCCGAAGCCATCGAAAACGAGCGCCGCCAATTCGAAGACTGACGCAGAAGAACTCAAATGAGCTCCACCAAAGACCCCTGCATCAGCATCTGCAAATTCACTGACGACATCTGCGTGGGCTGCGGGCGCAGCAAGCGCGAGATTCGCGCCTGGAAGAAACTCGACAAGGTCGACAAGCGCACGGTGCTCGCCGAAGCCGAGTTGCGCCTGCTGGCGCTGGGGGCCACCGGTCGGCGGAAAGGCAAATGAACCTGCACTTATCGACTAGTCTCTGATGCGCAACGCGCGCCATGAGCGTATGATTCGCGACCCTTTGGCGATGCGTTTGCCAACAGCCCAGCTTTTACTATCTTCAGGCCAAGCCTGAATCGACACACCGGGAGGTGCTTAAGATGAGTGACCAAGACCAGAACGACAGCCAGGAAATCGGCCCCGCAGGTGAAAAACTGCAGAAAGTCCTCGCCCGTATCGGCGTAGGCTCGCGCCGCGACGTAGAAGCCTGGATCACCCAGAAGCGCATCAAGGTCAACGGCGTTGAAGCCACCCTTGGCCAGCGCGTCGACCTGCACGATGCCATCACCATTGATGGCAAGGTCATCAAGCGTGAAGAGGCCGCCGAATCGGTGCGCCGCGTCATCATGTACAACAAGCCCGATGGCGAAATCTGCACTCGTGACGACCCGGAAGGCCGTCCCACCGTATTCGACAAGATGCCGCGCCCTAAAGAAGGCCGCTGGATCAACATCGGTCGTCTCGACATCAACACCACCGGCTTGCTGATGTTCACCACCGACGGTGAGCTGGCCAACCGGCTGATGCACCCTTCCTACGAGATGGACCGTGAATACGCGGTACGTGTGCGTGGTGAAGTCGATGACGAAATGATCGAGCGCCTCAAGGCCGGCGTCGTGCTGGAAGACGGCCCGGCCAAGTTCACCGACATCAAGCAGGCTCCGGGCGGCGAAGGCTTCAACCATTGGTACCACTGCGTGGTGATGGAAGGCCGTAACCGTGAAGTCCGTCGCCTGTGGGAATCCCAGGGCCTGGTGGTCAGCCGCCTGAAGCGCGTGCGTTTCGGCCCGGTGTTCCTCAACTCCGACCTGCCGATGGGCCGCTGGCGCGAAATGAGCCAGTACGAAGTCGACATCCTGAGTGCTGAAGTCGGCCTGACGCCGGTAGCCATGCCTCAGATGAACGCCAAGAGCAAAGACAAACTCGAGCGTATGCAGCGTAAATCGTCGCGCCCTGTTGCGCGTACCGACCGTGTTGCCCGCACCTTGCGCCCTGCGCTGGATGCACCGGCCACTGGCGGTCGCATCTCCCGCGAGCCGCACATCGAAGGCGAGCGTCGTCCTTCGGCACCGGCTCGTCAGGATGGCGAACGTGCTCCGCGCGCGCCGCGCCCGGCTGGTCGTGGTGGTGATGCACCGGCAGGCGGTCGCGGTAACCGTGGCGAGTCTGGCCGTGGTGCTCCGGCTACCGGCCGTTCCGACGACAGTGCCAGCACCAAACGCCCGGCCAAGCCAGCGCCGAAAAAGCGCCCGGGCTTGAAACTGGTCGATGACGCGCCATCGGGCAAGCGTCGTGGTGCACCGGCCGGTTCCGGCCAGCGTCCAGGTTTTGGTCGCAAGAAGCCGCAGTGAGTCGTTAAGCACTGCACAAAAAAACGCCAACCCTCGGGTTGGCGTTTTTTTTGGTCTGGATTTGGCGTGCACTCTACACAGCAAACCTGCTTTCCTGTGGGAGCTGGCTTGCCTGCGATGGCATCACCTCGGTATTGCCGGCGGACCGAGTTGCCTGCATCGCAGGCAAGCCAGCTCCCACATTTGATCTCCATTTGTTTTGAAAGTCGTCTCAGAACATGAACGCGCCATCAAACACCGGCTTGTCGTCGAGGGCCAACACGCCGCTGGCAAAGATCAGGTCCAGATGATGACTGCCTTTCTGCCCGCCACCCAGGCCCAGATGCAGCCCGCAGTGGCGCTCTTCAAAGCCGGCATTGCGCGCATACAGGTCCTTCACGCCTTCATTGGTGCCGATGCCCAGTTCCTCCACCCGGCGGTTGGACGGGTTGGCATTCAGGTATTTGTTGAAGTCGTCCGCCAGCCCCGGCACTTCGCTGGCGACGGTGCAGATGGTCGAGTTCTCGATCCACAGTTCCAGCGGTGATTGCAGTACGCCGTATTTACGCGCAAAGGGGATGGTGCTGAGGAAGGTGCCGACAAACCGTACCTGGCCGTTGATGGCCTCGCTGTGGGTCGCGATCTCGCCGGGCGCCAGGTCGTGGTTGCCGACGCCGTTGATATTGGTCCACTTCTTGATACTGCTCATGGGCGCTTCAAGGCGCGAGCCATGTTGGTCGGTGAAGCTCAGTACGCTGGCCTGGGACATGCGCCGGATCAACGTGGCGTTGAGGTCGGCGATTCGCTGGGGGGCGACGCTGAAGGTGTCGTAGAAGTAATCGCCATAGTCCTTGAGCAGCAGGGACTTTTTCCAGTGCTCAGCCATCACGCCCTGCAGTGCGCGGATAAAGTCCGGGCCTTCGGCGCGTGGGTTGGGCAAGGTCGAGGAATCGTAGAGAAACATGTACAGGTCGCAGTCTTCGATGGCCTTGGCCAGCGCTTCGCTGGGGGCCTGGTCCAGGCGCTGTACCTGGAAGTCGAAACGCGCGGCGCTGCCCTGGATGATCGACTGGGCGATGGCGTCGTAGCGTTCGGTATGGCCAAGCAAAATGGTGGGGCGGTGCAGGCCGGCGAGGGCCGGGTGATGGGCGAGGTAATACAGAAAATGTTCGACGGCGCGGGCCTTGTCCATGACGTCCTTCCTTCAAAGCCTTCGGTAGGAGCAGTGGCAGGTGCGGCGTCCCGCACCTGCCGGGGTGCCTGATCAGATTAGAAAGGCCACATCGCGGTGCCGAACGGCACGACGGCATCGGCTTGCATCATTTCAACGGCGGCCTCGTGGGTCGGCGCTTCAAACCAATCGTCGAGTTGCAGTTCGGTTTCCAGGTCATTTTCCAGTGCTTGCATGGTGAATCTCCTAGATGACGTTGTTTGAGAACGAGCATGCCAGCGGGCTGCGCTGGGCAAGTGGATGAACCTAGAAGAGTGTGTTTGGGAATGCAAAATTTTTATTGACACGGTTTCATTTGGATTTTTTATTCTGTTTTGCTGGCGTTTTGGTTTATGTCGACGAAACAGCGAGTTGGTTGCGTCGTTTTGTAGGAATGGTCCTTTCGTCAACTTCTCGTTATCTGAAAGAATTTTCCTAATGTCCCTCCTATCTGCCGCACCGCATCCTGTCAGCCCAGACAGGTTTGGCGGTGTACAATGCGCCGCGTTTTACTGTGATCCAACTATTTCAGGGCTATCCGCCTTGTTCATTCCGCCTGGCCACAAGCCCGTCGGGTTCGATTTCGTCACAGATAAAAACAACAGGTGACGTATGACCGTAAGAAAAAACGCTGGACCGGGGTTTGATCGGCGCTGCTGTAGCCCGTTACCAAAGCAGCACCCCTCCATGAGCACCATCAAACCTTGCGTGAGACCCTTTCCATGAGTGAAGCCAACTCGCATTCAGGCGAACTGAAGCGCGGCCTGAAAAATCGCCATATTCAACTGATCGCCCTCGGTGGCGCGATTGGCACCGGGCTGTTCCTGGGCTCGGCCGGTGTGCTGAAATCCGCCGGGCCGTCGATGATCCTCGGCTATGCCATCTGCGGCTTTATCGCCTTCATGATCATGCGCCAGCTGGGCGAAATGATCGTCGAAGAGCCGGTGGCCGGTTCCTTCAGCCACTTTGCCCACAAGTATTGGGGTGGTTTCGCCGGCTTCCTGTCGGGCTGGAACTGCTGGATTTTGTACATCCTGGTGGGCATGTCGGAGCTGACGGCCGTCGGTAAATACGTGCACTACTGGTGGCCCGAGATCCCGACCTGGGTGTCGGCCGCGGCCTTTTTCGTGCTGATCAATGTGATCAACCTGTCCAACGTCAAAGTCTTCGGCGAGGCCGAGTTCTGGTTTGCGATCATCAAGGTGGTCGCCATCGTCGGCATGATCGCCCTGGGCAGCTACCTGCTGGTGAGCGGCACCGGCGGGCCACAAGCCTCGGTGACCAACCTGTGGGAACACGGCGGTTTCTTCCCCCATGGCGTCGGTGGTTTGGTGATGGCCATGGCGATCATCATGTTCTCGTTTGGCGGCCTGGAGATGCTCGGGTTTACTGCGGCTGAGGCGGACAAACCCCGCACGGTGATCCCGAAGGCGATCAACCAGGTGATCTACCGGATCCTGATTTTCTACATTGGCGCGCTGGTGGTGTTGTTGTCGTTGACGCCTTGGGACAGCCTGCTGGAAACCCTGAATGCTTCCGGTGACGCCTACAGCGGCAGTCCGTTTGTGCAGGTGTTTTCAATGCTGGGCAGTAACACTGCGGCGCACATTCTCAACTTTGTGGTGCTGACGGCGGCGTTGTCGGTCTACAACAGTGGCACCTACTGCAACAGTCGCATGTTGTTGGGGATGGCCGAGCAGGGTGATGCGCCTCGGGTGTTGGCGAAGATCGACAAGCGCGGGGTGCCGGTGCGGTCGATCCTGGCGTCGGCGGCGATTACGCTGGTGGCGGTGTTGATGAATTATCTGATTCCCCAGCATGCGCTGGAGCTGTTGATGTCGCTGGTGGTGGCGACCCTGGTGATTAACTGGGCGATGATCAGTTTTTCGCACTTTAAGTTTCGCCAGCATATGGATCGGACGGGGCAGGTGCCTTTGTTCAAGGCGCTTTGGTACCCGTATGGGAATTACATTTGCCTGGCGTTTGTGGTGTTTATCCTTGGCGTGATGTTGCTGATTCCGGGGATTCAGGTGTCGGTGTATGCGATTCCGGTTTGGGTGGTGTTTATGTGGGTTTGCTACGGCATCAAGAATAAGCGCAAGGCTCGGGAGGGGGGGGTGTTGAGTCGGGGTTGAACTCGGGTACATATCCGTTGCTGCGGTAACGGCCGCTTATGGTTCCGCTCTTACAGCGGGTCACTTTGGAAAAGCCCCAAAGTAACCAAAGGGCTCTGCCCCGCCTGTCGGCACCTCGCCTAGGCTCGGTGTTCCCTCACTCCGGCATTGCTCCGCGGGCCGCCGCGACGGGGCGTCCCTGCCCCGTCGCGGCTAAACCGGCGTCCTGCCGGTTTACCCGCTCCTCAATCCCTGCGTTCGGCCTCGGGCTTATTGGGGCAGTCAGATCAAGATCAAAAGCAAGAGCACAGCGGCCTACAGGCCGGCTTGAGTGGTAGAAGCCAGAG